>JAOOLH010000045.1 GCA_028408675.1 Prochlorococcus sp. AH-716-K03
AATTAATTTATTCTTTTTGATTTCTTCAATTATTTGCATTGATTTATTGCTCTTTTATAAAATTATCAGTCCATTCATATCCATGTTTCTCAAGTTCAAGAGCAAGATCACTTTCTCCAGTTTTGATTATTTGACCATCTGACATTACATGTACATAATCGGGATGTATTTCGTCTAATAATCTTTGGTAGTGAGTGATTAATATAATTCCAGTTTTTTCATTAGATATCTTCTTAATGCCTGAGGCAACAATTCTAAGTGCATCAATATCTAACCCTGAGTCGGTTTCATCTAAAATTGCAATTTTTGGTTCTAATAATGCCATTTGAAGTATCTCGTTCCTTTTCTTCTCTCCACCTGAAAAACCTTGATTAATACTCCTCGACAAAAAGGCAGAATCCATTTTGACTAAGTCAAGTTTTTCTTTTACTAAGTCTTCAAAATCAAAAGTATCTAGTTCCTCTTTATTAAGAAATTTTCTTCTTGCATTTGTTGCAACTCTGAGAAATTCTAGATTACTCACTCCCGGGATTTCAATGGGATATTGAAATCCAAGAAAAATTCCAGATTGAGCTCTCTCTTCTGGTTCTAAAGATTGAATATCATTTCCTGTAAATTTTATTTCGCCTTTAGTTATTTTGTATGATGGATGACCCGCAATAATCTTGGAAAGAGTACTTTTTCCACATCCATTTCTTCCCATGATTGCGTGAATTTCGCCAGGATTGACTGAAATGGTTACCCCTTTTAAAATAGGAAGATTTTCTATAGATGCAAAAAGATTATTTACTTCTAATATTGGATTTAATTCTTTCGTTTTGCTTTGCATCACACTTTAGAAATTAATTGATTATCCCACGGAACCTTCTAATTTGAGGGCGAGCAGCTTATCGGCTTCAGCCGCAAATTCCATTGGTAGTTGATTAAATACATCTCGGCAAAAGCCACTTACCATCATTGATACAGCCTCTTCAAATTCAATACCTCTGCTTTGTAAATAAAAAAGTTGATCTTCAGAAATTCTACATGTACTTGCTTCATGCTCAATTTCTGAATTAGGTTGTTGAGATTGAATATAAGGAAATGTATTCGCAGCAGCTTTATCGCCTATTAACATTGAATCACATTGACTGTAGTTTCTTGATCCGGAAGCTTTTGAGCCCATTTTAACAAGACCTCTATAACTATTTACTGAATTGCCCGCACTAATTCCTTTACTAACTATTGTTGATTTAGTTCTTGGACCAATGTGAATCATCTTTGTACCTGTATCGGCTTGTTGAAGGTTATTAGTAAGTGCTACAGAATAAAATTCTCCTACCGATTCTTCTCCTAAAAGAAGACAGCTAGGATATTTCCATGTTATGGCAGAGCCTGTTTCAACTTGGGACCAACTTATTTTACTTCTCTTACCTAAACATTTCCCCCTTTTGGTGACAAAATTAAAGATTCCCCCAACTCCCTCTTCATTTCCGGCATACCAATTTTGTACCGTTGAATATTTAATTGAGGCATCGTCTAAAGCGATAAGTTCAACTACCGCTGCGTGTAAAGTATTGGTATCAAACATTGGAGCTGTACATCCTTCAAGGTAGCTAACGGAGCTAGATTCTTCTGCGATAATTAGAGTCCTTTCAAACTGTCCAGAGTCCCCACTATTGATCCTAAAATAGGATGAGAGGTCCATCGGACATTTAACTCCTTTTGGGATGTAAACGAATGAACCATCACTAAAAACAGCAGAATTTAATGCAGCAAAATAATTATCATTAGCCGGTACTACAGAACCTAAATATTTTTCAATTAAATCTGAGTGGTCTTTGACTGCTTCACTTATAGAACAAAATATTACTCCATGTTCAGCAAGTTCTTTTCTGAAAGTTGTTGCAATCGAGACACTGTCAAATACTGCATCAACAGCAACGTTTGTAAGTTTTTTTTGTTCAGTAAGAGGGATTCCTAATTTATCAAAAGTTTCTAAGAGCTTGGGATCTACTTCATCTAAACTCGAAATCTTTTCTTTTTGTTTGGGTGCTGAATAATAAATTATATCTTGATAATCAATCTTTTTGTAACCAAGGTCTGCCCAATTAGGCTCATTCATTTTTTGCCATTTCCTAAAGGCATTAAGTCTAAAATTAAGGAGATATTCAGGCTCCTCTTTTTTATTTGAAATTAATCGAATTGTATCTTCATTTAGCCCTTTGGAAATCTTTTCAGTTTCAATATCGGTAACGAAACCATATTTGTATGGTTCAGATACGACATCTTTAACTAAGTTTTCACTTACCATAATTTCTATAAATTAATCTATTACAATTAGTTTTATATACTTTAGCTAAATATATGCCCAATATTGAGTTTTTATCTTTAATTAAATTAAAAAATTAATGTCTAATCAAACTAATTCCTTATCAAGTCCTCTAAGCGATGAGAACGTTAAAAAGATAGATCAACTGAATTTGCCCATAATCAAAAAGCACCATGTTAGATTGCTAGCCCATTGTCTTGAAATCTTTAAGGAAATTGGAAAAGATGAAAAATCTTTTTTTGAAGAAGATGAACTTCTTAAAAAATGGTGTGAAAAAAAATCTCAAAAGTTTAATGATAACAACTTTAACAAACTTTTTTATGAACAAATGTCTTCTGCTGCTAAAAAATTAAACGTTTTTTCTAAAAGTATTGAAAAAAAATTTCAAAGAACTGGATCTTGAGGATTTAATCGCTTTAGTAGATCAAAAACAGGAAAATTAATATGAAGCGATCCCAAAGAAAAAGTATATTTTTGTTGAGTTCTTAACAATTCAAGGTAATAAAATTTAAAAAATTAAAAAATTAATTTACAAGTTATAGATTTCTAGATTTCATGAAAATGTAATTATACCAACTATTTATAAGAAAGTTCTAAAATTTAAAAACTTGAAAGTAGTCAGAAGATCCTGACGACTGCCTCTAATGTCACCCAAACTGCAAAAAAAAAGAACATACTGATCCCATGCATTTTATGGAGTTTAAAAGTGGTTGATGGGATCAAGAATAAAGAGTATCTATTTAGTCTAACCCTCAGACAACTGCGTCAAGAAGCTAGTAAATTATCTGTTCCTTTATATAGTAGAAAAACAAAAGCTGTATTAATTGATCTTATTGAAAAATATCAAAAAAACGCTAGTAATTCATACAATAAATCTTTAACTAAAAAAACTTCGTCAAAGACTTCTTATCCTACCGATCAACCAGTAAAAGCAGAAGTTAATACAAAACTAGTATTTTTGCCAAGAGACCCCGAATGGGCATATGTATTTTGGCAAATTTCAGAAACTGACAGAGATAAAGCTCAGTCCTTGGGTGCTAATAAATTATGTTTGCGTTTATATGATGCTACTGGCATTGGTGAAGGGAATTTAAATCAGGGAACTTTAAGAGAAATTGCAGTTGATAGTTATAGCACCGAATGGTATTTGCCAATTCCTCTCGCAGATAGGGACTATAAAGTCGAATTGGGTTATAAATACGGTTATAAATGGCAGTCATTAGCTTTTTCCTCTGTCAGTCATGTGCCAGGTAATCAGCCTTCAGAGCAGATTTTAGATAAATTTGTTCCGTTTAATTTAGAGACACCTCCATCATCTGAACCTCCTTCGATCACGCAAAGCCAACAGGAAAAAGAAGCTAATGGATTGCATGAGCGCTTATACCAGGCAGCAACAAGTTTTCCTACAACAAGAATAGTAGGTTCTGAAAAGTTTATGGAAGATATGAATTCCACAAATTTAAACTCAAATCTTACCGATTCTGGTACAGGACAATGGTCTTCAGGCTTAAACGAATCTGGTAGTGGAATAGTAAAAAATAAATCCTTTTGGTTAGTTGCTGATTCGGAATTAATTGTTTATGGAGCGACAGATCCATCTGCCAAGTTAACTATTGGTGAAGAAGAAGTTCCTTTGGCTGCTGACGGTACCTTTAGACTTCAAGTTCCTTTTAGGGATGGCACTCAGAAATATGAAATTAAAGCTGTTGACGCTTCTGGAGACCTAGAAAAAAGTATTACAATGAAGTTTGATAGAATAACTCCTCTTGATGATACAAATGAGAAAGATAATGCTGAGACAGAATGGTTTTAAATAAATAAATTAATGCTAAAAAAAATTGTTGCTTTTACTCCTTTATTTGGAGCTTTAACTTTCCCCTTAATAGTGCCTATTACTATTTCTAGGTTTGGAGTTAATTATGGAATTATAAGCGCATTAGTTATTTCCTCTTTATGGTTTATCGCTATGTTAAGAACATCCGAAATGCCACATTAATTTAGTTAGATTTTCTTAAGTTTTATAGAAATCATGACTGACGTTAATGTTATTAATATAAAAAATCCTTTTTTAGATCAGAAACCAGGTACTTCTGGTTTAAGAAAAAGTACTTTAAGGTTTCAAGAAGAACATTACTTAGAAATATATATAGAGGCAATTTTTAAATCACTTCACAATTTGCAGGGGTCAACTTTAATCGTTGGTGGGGATGGTAGATATGGGAATGTCGAAGCAATCAAAAAGATTATCCAAATAAGCGTAGCTCATAAAGTTGGAAAAATTATTGTTTCAAAAAATGGTTTACTATCGACACCAGCGTCGTCTCATTTGATTAGAAAAAAGGGGGCTATTGGAGGAATTATTCTTTCAGCAAGTCATAATCCTGGAGGTATTGAAGGGGATTTCGGCGTAAAATTAAACACTTCTAATGGCGGGCCTGCTGCCGAGTCAATTACAAATCAAATATTTCATTGTTCTCAATCACTTAAGAGTTATAAAATTAGCAATATTAAAATTCCAGACTTAGATGAGCTTGGTGTATTCCAGTTTGGTAAAACCTCTTTAGAAATAATTGATGGATTAAAGGATTATTCAGATTTAATGGAGAATATTTTTGATTTAGATCAAATAAGTGATTTTTTAAAAAAGGATTTCTCTTTAATTTTTGATGCAATGAATGCAGTTACTGGTCCATATGCAAAAAATATTTTTGTTGAAAGAATGGGTCTTTTAGATGATTGTGTCATGAATGGTCTACCACTTGAGGATTTTGGAGGTTTACATCCTGATCCAAATCTTACTTATGCTTCTAAATTGGCAGATATGTTATTAGTTCAAAAAGCTTATAGTTTTGGAGCTGCATGTGATGGCGATGGTGATAGAAATATGATCTTAGGTCGGGGATGTTTCGTAAATCCAAGTGATAGTCTTGCAGTGATTACCGCTAATACAAATTGTGTACCTGGATATAAAGATGGTATTGCTGGTGTGGCACGATCTATGCCTACAAGTTCAGCAGTAGACTTTGTTGCTAATGCTTTAAATATTCCTTGTTTTGAAACACCAACTGGATGGAAATTTTTTGGAAATCTTTTAGATTCTAATTTAATTACAATTTGTGGAGAGGAAAGCTTTGGAACTGGTAGTAATCATGTAAGAGAAAAAGATGGCTTATGGGCAGTTTTATATTGGCTACAAATTTTAGCTGTGAAAAATTGTTCAGTAAGTGAATTAATTCAAAACCACTGGAAACAATACGGAAGAAATTATTATTCAAGGCATGATTATGAGGCTATCCCTTCTTCTATTGCAAATCAAATATTCAATAATTTATCATCTAAGCTTCTAATTTTAAAAGAAAATAAGTTTGCTGGAAATTTGGTAAAACAAGCAGATAACTTTTCATATTTAGATCCAGTAGATAATTCGATTAGTAAAAATCAAGGATTAAGAATTATACTCGAGGATAATTCCAGAGTAATTTTACGTTTGTCTGGTACTGGAACTAAAGGTTCAACTTTAAGATTATATTTCGAAAAATTTGCAAGCGCTCAAGAAAATTTAGCTTTAAATCCACAAGTCGCTCTAAAAGATCTGATTAGTGATTTAGATCATTTATTAAATATTTCAAATCTTACCAAAATGGAAAAACCAACTGTTATTACATAAATTTTTAAAATGATTTATTCTTAGTTAAAAAAATATGGAGTCAGATAATTTATTTAGCAATACTCATCAAAGTAATGCCCCATTAGCGGATAAATTGAGGCCAAAGAATTTAGATGACTTTTTTGGTCAAGAATCCATTTTAGGAAATAATTCTTTATTAAGAAATGCAATTCTGAATGACAAGGTTGGTAATATTATTTTTTCGGGTCCACCTGGTGTAGGTAAAACAACTTTAATTGAGATTATATCTTCTCATACTCGTTCCTCATTAATAAAGTTAAATGCTGTTTTGACAAGTATTAAGGAGTTAAGAACTGAGATTGCAAATGCCAAGGAAAGATTACTTAGTTCAAATAGGAAAACAATTATATTTATTGATGAGGTACACAGATTTACCTCAGTCCAACAAGATGCTTTGTTGCCTTCAATTGAAAACGGTACCATTACTTTTATTGGTGCTACAACAGAAAACCCTTTCTTTGCCGTAAATAAAGCTTTAATAAGTAGAGCTCGTATTTTTTCATTACTTCCTTTAAATAAAAATGATTTGAAGAAAATAATTGAAAAAGTAATAAAGTATTACTCTTGCCTTCAAGATTCTAAAGCTATCGAAATAAAAGAGGATGCAATTAATCATTTGATAAAATTTTCAGGAGGTGATGCGAGGAATCTCATAAATGCTTTAGAGTTAGGTATAAATATTACAAAGGAAAATAAAGATAAATTAGTTGTTATTGATTTGCAAATTGCTGAAGATTCAATCCAAAAGAAAAATATTGTTTATGACAAAAATGGCCAAAATCATTTTGATGTTATTAGTGCATTCATAAAATCAATTAGAGCCTCAGATCCAGATGCGACTTTATATTGGCTTGCTAATATGGTTGAAGCCGGTGAAGATCCTAATTTCATTCTTAGAAGACTTTTGATTTCTGCTTGTGAGGATATTGGACTTGCAGATC
>JAOOLH010000046.1 GCA_028408675.1 Prochlorococcus sp. AH-716-K03
GTATAATTTACCTAATATAAAAACAAAAAATTATAATTTGCAAGAAAATAATAACAAAAAAAAAATCATTAAAGGTAATCTTTTCTCTCAGAAAAATTATATTGATTTTCTTTACAGTTCAAAATATAGGCCTAAAAGCGATTATCCATTAAAGCTAGCTCAGCATTTAAATAAAAATTTTTTCATTAAAAAAGGATCTTTAATAGATCTAGGATGTGGGAGGGGTGATATGCTTAATGCTTTTTCTAAAGTTGGTTTACAAGTTGAAGGCGTTGATTTGTCTCCATCTTCTGTTGAATTAAATGAATTAATTAATGTTAAAGTATCTGACTTATCTAAAGATGAATTGCCATACGACAATGAAACTTTTGATTATGTTTTTTCAAAATCTGTTATCGAACATATACAGGAACCTTCTTTTTTAATGAATGAGAGTTTTAGGATTCTTAAACCAAATGGTAAATGTATATTTCTTACTCCCAGCTGGCTTCATCATGCATGGGGGCCATTTTATCTTGACCATACTCACGTAACACCCTTTACTCAATTTTCATTAAGAAATCTTTTAAAAATGTCTGGTTATAAAAATGTGAGAGTAATTTACTTTAGGCAATTACCTTTTGTATGGAACAGTCCAATTTTGAAATTAATACCAAAAATAATTGCAAAAATTCCATTCAGATATAGTCCTATGTACGATATTGAATTACCTTCATCTTTAAACAAACTAATAAGATTTAGTAAAGAAGTAATGCTTCTAGCTTATGGTGAAAAGCTATAGTAAAAAAAATGAAGAATCACCTAAAAATATTATGAAAAATCCAGATCAAGAACTATGGGATTCATATAATAAACTTCTATTAAGTAGTGACACTGAAAGAATAAAAAAATTATTAGCAAGATATGAAATCTTTAAAGAGGCTTTGAAAGTGCCAGGGGATATTGTTGAATGCGGAGTTTTTAAAGGTATTGGTTTTATGTATTGGTTAAAGTTAATTAAATTATTTGCCCCTGAAGAACAGAGGAGAGTTATAGGTTTTGATACATTTGATTCGTTTTCTGATTCGCTTTTGGATTACGAAAAAAAAAGTGCTGAATTATTTGTAAATGAAGCTCTTTTTAATGGAGTCAATCCTGAATTGATTTTAAAAAATGCTAAATCTTTTGGGTTTAAAAATTCAGAATTAATAGCAGGAGACGTCATAGATACAATTCCGAAATACAAAAAAGATAATCCTGGTTTTAGAATCAGTTTACTGCATCTTGATTTAGATACCTACAAAGGAACAAAAGTTGTTTTAGATAATTTCTATGATTTAGTTACTCCTGGCGGGATAATTTTATTTGATGAATATGGTAAAAGAGGATGGGGTGAATCAGATGCAGTAGATGAATTTTTTAAAGATAAAAATAAAACAATTCAAGCTATTAGAAACTCATTTCAACCTACTAGTTTTATCGTAAAATAAAGTTTTGGAAAAAAATTATTTAAATTTTGGGATAATGCAAGGTAGATTGTCTCAGAAAGAAAATTTACCTTTACAATCTTTCCCTTATGAATGGGAAGAAGAGTTTTCAAGGGCAAAAGAACTTGGTTTTAGTAAAATTGAATGGTTGATAGATAAAGAAATTTCTTATAGTAACCCACTCTTTTCTGCAGAAGGTAGAAAAAAAATATTAGAAATTAAAAAAAACAAAGAAATAAACATTAATACACTTTGTGCACATTTTTTAATCAATGGGAAAATATTAAAAAATAATCAAGAAAGTGATAATATTAGGAGTTTTTTTATTGAGACACTTAAATTAGCTCCATTAATAGGTGTTAAATATTTATCAATCCCATTAATCGAAGAAATGTCTCTTAATAAAAAAGATATTTGTTTGGAGATAAAGTATTTCCTTAAGGAAATCATAAAAGAAATAAAAGTCGAAATACTTATTGAAGCTGATCTTAAAAATTTTGAAATTATTGATTTTATAGAAAGTATTGGATCAACAAAAATTGGTATTCTTTATGATACGGGAAATGCGACAAAAAATAATTTTATTTTCAGTCAAGAATTTCCCTCAATTTCAAAGATGGTAAAAGAAATTCACATCAAAGATTTTGATATTAAATCTAAAAAATCAGTTCGGCTTGGGAATGGTGATACAGATTTTAGAGATATTTTTAAAACAATAACAAAACATCAATGGGAAGGGCCAATCATTTTAGAAACACCAATTTTTTACGATTGGTATAAGGAGGCATATTTAAATTTAAACTATATACGTAAATTTCTACAAACTTAAAGATATGAAAGCTTTATTTGTAGGACTCGGTTCAATAGGTCAAAGACATTTGAGAAATCTCAAAATACTTTTACCCGATGTTGAAATTTTGGCTTTTAGAAAATCAAGAAATGTTCCGGTTCTTGATGATAGAGGTGTTCCTATTGAAAATTATAATTTAGCTAAACATTATAATCTTAAGGAATATTTTTCTTTGAAAGAAGCTCTTATTCAAAAACCTGATATGGTTTTTGTAACAAACCCTTCAAGATTTCATTCAGAAACGGTAATCGCTGCGATGGAAGCAGGAGCATTTGTTTTCGTAGAAAAACCTTTTTCATGTGATATTGAGAGTGCAAAAAGAATTATAAATTTAGAAGATAAATTAGGAAAAAAATTATGTATGGTTGGCTTTCAATATAGATATAGTCCTACTCTGATTAAATTGAAAAACATAATTGAAAATAAAACTATAGGAAATTTAATTAATGGTCAGATAGCTAATGGTGAATATTTGCCTTACTGGCATCCCTATGAAGACTATAGAAAAAGTTACGCATCTATTAAGAAATTAGGAGGGGGGGCTATTCTCAGTCAGATCCATGATTTTGATTATTCTATCTATTTATTCGGAATGCCCAAATCTATATATGCCATTGGTGGTAAATTATCTGGTTTAGATATTGATGTAGAGGATAGTGTAAATATTGCGACAACATTTAATTATAAGAATTCAATTTTGCCAATAAATATGAGTCTTGATTATATATCTTGGCCCAGCAGGAGATATATAAATTTATATGGAGAAAATGGCAGTATTAATTGCGATTTAAACGCCAATACTATTGCAGTGCATATAAGAGAAAAAAAAGAGGTTTATAATCATGACTTTTCATCAATAAAAAGGAATGAAATTTTTATAAGAGAATTAAAAAACTTTATTTCTTTTGTTAAGGGTAAAGATAAACCTAAAGTTGATGTCAAGGAAGGTATGAAAAGTTTAGAATTCGCTCTGGCAGCAAAATCTTCTCTCAAAAAAGGAATTCCTTTATATATATAAAAGCAAAATTAAAATAAATATTTCTTTTTAATGGACTTTGATAATTTTTTAATTATAGGTTCTTTCATTGCTTTTTTTAAATCATCATGTTTATCTATATCAATAACTTTTTCAGTTATAAAACTTTTAATTTTATTACCATGAAATGCTCCACTAAATTTGAAAGTTGAATATTTAACTATATCAACATAACCATTAGGAATGTAGACATCAGGGAAAGATTGACGAGGCATATTTGTGACTTCTATATTTGAAACTCCTCTAATTAGGGGATTAAAATATCCTTCATTCAAATTGAACCATTTATGTGGATGAAAAAAAGATTTATGAGCAGATCGCATAGAAGTACATTTATTACTTAAGAGAAAATCTAAAATTGCTTGATCAACAATTTCTATACTTCTTCCAGGAGTTGTAGGTCTTAAATGAACAATATCTTCAGTTATTGGAATATTTAATTTATATGCTTCTTGATAAAAATGTAGAAAAACTTGCTTATCACTTGCCTTATCAGAAGCTAAATATGAAGGCCTTAAAAATGGGGTTTTTGCGCCATATAAATTTGCTATTTCAGCAATTTCTTCTGAATCAGTTGAAACGTATACATTTTTTATTCTTTTTGCACTTATTGCCACAAAAATAGAATAAGCAATAAGAGGTAAATCTTCTAATAAAGTTATATTTTTTTTTGGTATACCTTTTGAACCTGATCTAGCTGGAATAATGCAGTCAATCATATAATCTGAAAATATAAAATCATTTAATCATTAATGACTTAATTCTCATTCCAATACCTAAGCTTTTTTGCAACTTGCATTTCAGCTGGAATAATTCGCTTAACTCCATCTCCCATACAAATATTTACTTTTTTTATCATAGAGCATAAGTTCCTCATTCCTTGCGGCTCTAACGAAGCCGCTTGATCGCTACCATACATTGCCCTATTTAAAGTTATATGTCTCTCAACTACAACTGATCCTAATACAACAGCCATTACTGATGGAGATACACCTGTTTCATGGCCACTATATCCAACAGGTAAATTAAACTTATCTTTTAATACAGTAATACAACTTAAATTAAGATCTGCCTCTTCTGCAGGATATGTACTTACGGTATGTAACAAAGTAATAGGACAATCAAATTTATTGAAAATTTGTATACATTCTTCAATTTCCTTAAGTGAGGTCATCCCAGTTGAGACGAATGTATGTTTTTGTTCAGAAGCTACGACCTCTAAAAATGGAATGTTAGTTGCCATCGCGGAGGCAACTTTATTCCATTTTGTTGAAAAAATTCTCATTTCTATTTGACTATTAATATCCCAACATGAGACAAACCACTCAATATCTAATTCTTTGCAGTAATTGTCTATCTCCCAATATTCAGAGAGAGAGAACTCTAATGCCTCTTTTTGAACCCTCTGAGTATTTCCCCATGGACTTTCCCTTTTTGAATTTAAATAATCTTGTGAGTAGACAACATCTATATCTCTTTTCTGGAATTTAACTGCATCAAAACCTGCAGTCTTTGCCTCTTTAATAAGGTCTTTTGCAAGATTCAAGTCTCCATTATGATTAATGCCTATTTCACCTACTAAAAAACATGAATCCATCCAATCACACTTTATCAAATCATTACTATAAACTAAATGATTTCTTGAATTTGATCAAGTGACATATTTTGAACATTAATTATTCTTTCAATTGCCTCTCTTACAAATCCCTCCCCACCCTTATTTTTAAGAATTATATCTGAATTAATTTTTACAATTTCATGAGCATCTTTTGGAGCAAAGGAAAAACCACATAGCTTTATTGCAGATAGATCATTTAGATCATTTCCAAGATAAATTACACCATTTCTCGAAATTTCATACTCTCCAAATCTTTTTATTAGGTATTTTTTGATAAATTCTTCCTTATTAGATACCCCTCTAAAAGATTTAATTTTTAATTTTTCAGCTCTTTTTTCAACTACTACATTTTGTTCTTTCGATAAAATAAAATATTCTAGATCCCATGAATATTTTATTATAAAATTTCTGAGAATATCAAAAGCCAAACCATCTCCCCTATCGCATTTAATTAATTCATCTCCTTCCTGATTAATATAAACTTTATTATTAGTAAACACTCCATCAAAATCAAAAATGATTGTATGAAAGTTATTCCATTTTTTAAAGAATTTATTTTTCATTAAGTTCATCTTCAATAATTTCGCAGATAATATGACCAATAAAACTATGTAATTCTTGTACTCGTGCAGTATTATCTGAGTTAATAATTAATGTAAGATCAGCATAATTTTTAATTAAGCCTCCTCCTTTACCTAATAATGATATAGATTTAATTCCTTTTGATTTTGCTGTTTTTATTGTATTTTTTAAGTTGATGCTATTACCAGAAGATGATAATACTATTATTAAGTCACCTTCATTACCTAGTGCCTCCAATTGTCTAGAGAACAAGTTTTCATATCCAAAATCATTAGCAATACATGTGATAACAGCTGAATCTGACGTAAGAGCTAAAGATTTATATGGTAATCTTTTATCTTTAAAACGGCCAACTAATTCTGCCGCTAAATGTTGGCTTTGTGATGCGCTCCCCCCATTTCCGCACCAAAATATAAAGCCCTTTGATTTTAGTGTTTCTATTATTAATGAGGATATTTGACTGATAGCTAATAAATCTTCTTCAGACAAATTACCAATTAAGAATTTGAGTTCCTCTATATTTCTTCTAATTATTTTTAATCTATT
>JAOOLH010000047.1 GCA_028408675.1 Prochlorococcus sp. AH-716-K03
TTCAGTGACTTCAAGTTCAGTTGTCATTGATTTTCCCTCTTCAAGAGAAATAACACCTTCTTTTCCAACTTTGTCCATTGCATTAGCAATCATTTCGCCAACTTCCTCATCATTTCCGGCTGCAATAGTTCCACATTGTGCTATTGCTGTACTATCGCTTATCGGCTTTGAATTTTCTTCAATTTTACCAACGAGAAATTCTGTAGCTTTATCGATTCCTTTTTTTAAGGTAATTGCGTTAGCACCTGCTGCTACATTTCTTAAGCCAGCTTTTACCATTGCATGAGCTAAGACAGTAGCAGTTGTAGTACCATCTCCAGCCGCATCATTTGTCTTAGAAGCAGCTTGTCTGATTAGAGCAACACCAGTATTTTCAATATGGTCCTCTAATTCAATTTCTTTTGCGATTGTTACTCCATCATTAATGATTTGAGGAGCTCCAAATTTTTTCTCAAGAACAACATTTCTTCCTTTTGGTCCAAGCGTAACAGCTACAGACTCAGCAAGAATATCAATGCCTTTTTCGAGAGCTCTACGAGCTTGCTCGTTGTAAATAATTCTTTTAGCCATGATAGGCAGGTAATTTAATAATAAGTTTTAATAATTTTTGAAACAAATAAATTAGCTAACAACAGCCAAAATATCTTTTTCTGAAAGCAAGACGTACTCATCTCCTCCCAATTTAATGTCAGTTCCAGCATATTTGCTGTATAAGACTTTGTCGCCAATACTCACTTCAGGAGTTTGTCGAGAACCATCATCGTTAAGCTTCCCAGGTCCAACCTGAGCAACTTCTCCTACCTGTGGTTTTTCTTTGGCTGAGTCAGGCAAAAGGATGCCGCCAGCAGTTTTTTCCTCAGATTCGGAAACTTTGATAAATATTCTATCTCCCAGTGGTTTGACTGTAGAGACTGTAAGTGAAACAGCTGCCATAGATTAATGGAGGGTCATAAATGCGACGCTATGCGTCAAAAAGTTGGAAAGAGCATAACTCAAACCGTATGATGAACAACATAATCTGTTGAGCAGCAATTAAACCACTCTTTAACTGTGCGGTTGGCCGAACCCAGTTAACGAATATGCCCTCGGGGTGGTAATATTTCGCATTATGAGCTGTTCTAAAATCAGCTAATCATCACCAAGTCAATACAAATGGTAGCAACTCCATCAATTTCAGCACCAACAAAAGGTGTAGTACGTCAAGTAATAGGTCCAGTTTTGGATGTAGAATTCCCAGCTGGCAAGTTACCAAAAATTTTGAATGCTTTACGAATTGAAGCTAAAAACCCAGCAGGGCAAGACATAGCGCTTACTGCAGAGGTTCAACAACTTTTAGGAGATCATAGGGTAAGAGCTGTAGCAATGAGCGGCACAGACGGCCTTGTAAGGGGCATGGAGGCAACTGACACTGGAGCCCCTATATCAGTTCCGGTTGGAGAGGCGACTTTAGGAAGAATATTTAATGTATTAGGTGAACCAGTAGATGAACAAGGTCCAGTAAAGACTTCAGATACAGCACCCATTCATAGAGCAGCTCCAAAGCTAACAGATTTAGAGACTAAACCTAAAGTTTTCGAAACTGGAATTAAAGTTATCGACTTATTAGCTCCTTATAGGCAAGGTGGAAAAGTTGGTTTATTTGGAGGTGCTGGAGTAGGAAAAACAGTTTTAATTCAGGAATTAATAAATAACATTGCCAAAGAGCATGGAGGGGTATCAGTTTTTGGAGGCGTTGGTGAAAGAACAAGAGAAGGTAATGACTTATATGAAGAATTTAAAGAATCAGGTGTTATTAATGCAGATGATTTATCTCAATCTAAGGTTGCTTTGTGCTTTGGTCAGATGAATGAGCCCCCAGGTGCAAGGATGAGAGTTGGCTTATCAGCGTTAACTATGGCCGAACATTTTAGAGACGTAAATAAGCAAGATGTACTTCTTTTTGTAGATAATATTTTCAGATTTGTACAAGCCGGATCTGAGGTTTCAGCTTTATTAGGAAGAATGCCTTCTGCTGTTGGTTACCAACCAACCTTGGGAACTGATGTCGGAGCCTTACAAGAAAGGATAACTTCAACTTTGGAGGGTTCCATTACATCAATTCAAGCTGTATATGTTCCAGCTGATGATTTAACCGATCCTGCTCCTGCTACAACTTTCGCACACTTAGATGCTACAACTGTTCTTGCTAGAGGTCTTGCTGCAAAAGGCATTTATCCAGCAGTTGATCCATTAGATTCAACGAGTACAATGCTTCAACCTTCAGTCGTTGGCGATGAACATTACAAAACAGCTCGTGCAGTCCAATCCACCTTACAAAGATATAAAGAACTCCAAGATATTATTGCAATTCTTGGATTAGATGAATTATCTGAAGAAGATAGATTAACCGTAAGCAGAGCGAGAAAAATTGAAAAATTCTTATCCCAGCCTTTTTTCGTTGCAGAAATTTTCACTGGAATGTCTGGGAAATACGTCAAATTAGAAGATACAATTGCTGGATTTAATATGATATTGGCTGGAGAATTAGATGATTTACCCGAACAAGCATTTTACTTGGTGGGTAATATAGATGAAGTAAAGGCTAAGGCAGAAAAGATAAATAAAGAAAAGTAAATTTATCAACTTTTAAAAATAATTTTAATCTCTCTGAAAATTTAAATTAATGGCAATTTCACTCAAGGTTTTAGCTCCAAATCAAAATGTTTACGAAGGGGAGGCTGAAGAGGTAATTCTCCCAAGTACAACAGGGCAAATTGGAGTACTCCCTGGACATATATCCTTAGTTACAGCTATTGATATTGGTGTCTTGAGATTAAGAATGAATTCCAAATGGAAATCTATAGCCTTAATGGGTGGATTTGCCGAAATAGAATCAGATGAAGTTATAGTCTTAGTTAATAGCGCTGAAATTGGTTCTGAAATAAACATCCAGAATGCTGAAGATACCCTCAAAAAGGCAAAATTAGCAATGAGTAAATTTCCAGAAAATGAGAAGAGTCCGGCAAAAATTAAAGCTCTTAATGAAATTTCAAAAGCCGAGGCAAGAATTCAAGCTTCGAAAAACTAAATTTTAAGCAGTCCCACAAAAAGTAACCTCAGGAAATTTAAGCTTTGCCTCTTCCAATTTCTTCGTTTTGCCTTCTTCCTGCCAATAATTAATTACTTCAGTAGCTTTATTCAATATTTCAACTCTCTCATTATCTGTAATCCAGTTTTTATTCTCAAGTTCACTTTTTAACTTTTCCCAAGCGTCGTCTCTTGGCCAAAAATAGTAAGCAGTAAGAGGACTTGGACCTCCTCCAACAATTTGATCCACTGCTAGAGCAACATTATCAGGTAACCATAAAATCTTAATAATAAATCTACCTTCATCAGGTTTTGGGGTATATCCTGTAGGAACTCCATCCTCATCAATTTTGGCAGCAGCCAAAACGGCATTTGCTCCCATCATCCCAGCGTTTGGTGAAGTTGTTTTTGATTTTTGAGAAACACTTTTTTGCTCTTCCTGCTCCAGTACATTCTCATTTCCCTTATCTGATGAAGTCATTCACTATTTTTAGATTTATTAAATAATTTATCAGCTAATGGTCACAATTTGATCATTTTAATTAAAAAATTTTTGCTTTTATTTATTGATTATTAATCATAAATTTTTATCTTGCACTAGATACTCCATAAAATTCGTAAATTTTAGCCTCTAAGGAATCCCAAAGATCCTTAGGGATATCGTTTTCTTCGGCAAACATTCCTAGTTGACTAACTAAACTTCTTGCTTGAGATAATTTTGAATCATTAGAGTTTATTTTATCCATTGATAGTTTTTTCCGTCATTATAAAAAATAAATCCATTAACTTGATAAGTCAAATAATCAAGACTCTAAATCAGAAATTTCTTTCAGCGCGGCAGAGCTAAGAATATCTGGCTCATTTTCATTTACAAGGACATCATCTTCGATTCTTATTCCAATTCCTTTCCATTTTTCATCAATGCTAGGTTGCCCCTCGGGCACAGGGATCCTATCACTTATGTAGATACCTGGCTCAACAGTAAGTATCATTCCATTCTGTAATGGCACATCATATTCTCCAATCCTATAAGCTCCAACATCATGAACATCCAAACCAAGCCAATGTCCAGTTCTATGCATGTAGAGATGTTTATAAGATCCGTTTTCAATTATCCCATCAGTATTTCCTTTTAATAGTCCAATTTCCTTTAAACCCTCTACGAGAATTCTTAAAGCAACATTGTGCACATTAGAAGAGTTAGAACCTTTAACAGCATTTTTAATTGCGGTTTTCTGTGCTTCTAAAACGATTTCATAAATAAGTTTCTGCTCTTTAGAAAATTTTCCTCCAATAGGAATTGTTCTTGTTATATCTCCATTGTAATAGTCAAATAATGAGCAACCTGCATCAACCAATAATAAATCACTATTATTTAACTCAGAATTATTTAATGTGTAGTGCAAAATACAGGCATTGTCACCTGAAGCAACTATAGAGTTATAAGCGGGTCCTCTCGCACCTTTTTCTAAAAAGAATCCTTCTATTAATCCCTGAATTTGTCTTTCATTATTTTTTGAAGAAATAGATTCTCTTACCAATTCATGAGCTTCAGCAGAGATTTGAGTAGCCTCTCTCATCCTTTTTATCTCAAAATCACTTTTAATTAAGCGCATTTCATTGAGATAAATTTCAGGAGATTTTATAGAATTTGCCCCTATCCCTATTCTTGAACGAGCTTCAAGTTGTTGAGAGAATATTTCTAGAACAATTTTTTCAATTTTGTAATGTTTACCTATTGAATAAACAATCTCTTCTGAATCTCTAATATAAGTTGGAAGTAAACTCTTAAAATCATTAATTGAATGAGCTTTATCTGCCTTAAATTCTCTTTCAGCACCCTCTATACCCCATCTAAAGCCATGCCAGACTTCACTAATAACGTCTTTTGGAGAAACAAATAAAATAAACCTTTCCCCTTTTGGCTTATTAGATAAGAAAAGAGCAATAGAATCAGGCTCATCAAAGCCAGTCAGGTACCAAAAATTACTATCTTGTCTAAAAGGGTATTCACAATCAGCATGATGCTTAACTAAATCAGAGCTAGGCATAATAGCGATTTTACCATTTAATTTTCTAAAGAAAATTTCTCTTCTATCTTCAAAAACTTTACTAGAGTGCTTAAACATAAATCTTAGATTGGCGAGTTTTATAAAAAAGTGGAAGAATGAATTACAAGATATTTAAAACTAATCAATTTTAATGGAACCAAGTGTTTACATTCTAATTTTATTGATAATATTCATTTTAATAGGTTCAGCATGTTGTTCAGGATTAGAAGCAGCTATTTTGGCAGTCAATTCCATAAGGATTTTAGAATTAGCATCAAAACAAAAACCCAAAAGTTCTGCTAATCAACTATTAAAACTTAGAAAACATCTTGGAAGAACTTTAACTGTAATCACTATAACTAATAATGGATTTAACATAATTGGTAGTCTCCTTTTAGGAGTCTATGGGGCCTTAATAATAAAAAGCCGATTCGGTTTAACTTTATTTTCAATTGTTTTTTATGTATTAGTTGTATTACTTGGCGAAGTACTTCCTAAAGCACTCGGCACAAGATTTTCATTACAAATAGCCTTATTGTCTGTTCCTATTTTGAGAATGTTGAATAGTTTAATGAGGCCATTTTTAATATTAATTGAGCAACTATTTCCTGTTATCACTGCAGAGAACGAAATATCAACTGATGAAGCAGAAATTAGACAAATGGCAAAAATTGGATCGCAGAAAGGATTCATAGAGGCTGATGAAGCAGCTATGATTCTTAAGGTTTTTCAATTAAATGATTTAAAAGCTAAAGATTTAATGATTCCGAGAGTATCAGCTCCTAGTCTTGATGGGACCTCGAAACTTGAAGAAATTTCAAACCTTATAATTTCAAA
>JAOOLH010000048.1 GCA_028408675.1 Prochlorococcus sp. AH-716-K03
AAATTAAATTCAGAAATTCTTTTATTTGATACATTATCAAAGAGATAAATACTATTATCATTCCTACCGCAACGGAAGTAGCCATAGACTGCTTTTGGTGAAATTAGGCCTTTATCTAAAATAATATTGATCCATTTTTCAAATAATGGATTTGCATATGAATCTAAATAATTATTGTATTCTTCTACTGATTGACCTTTGTTTTTTTTAATTTGCCATTGACCGCTAAATAATGCTTTTTTATCCAAATAAAAAATTAGTTTGTCAAAGTCTATTTCAATATCTTGAAGAACTCTAGTTCCCAAAAATGGGGCCTTTATGGGTTCCTCTTCTTCTACAAAATTAGATCTATTAAAATTCTCAATTAATTGAATACTTTTGGTTTTTTCAAAATTTTTATTTAAATTTTTATCTACATCAGATGATCTTGGAGAGGCTAATTTAATTTGGATTTTATCCGTATTAATAAAACCTTTTTCATTAGACCAATTTCCTTTCTTTTTATTATCCATATATTCATTCATGAATTGCAAATCTGTAAAAGCATCTTTCCCGTATAAAATTTTCCCTTTATAGATCTGACTACAATCTTCGTTCACAAATTTTGGAGTTAATGCTGCACCTCCAAGAATGACAGGAACCTGAATTTCAGCATTATTAAATGCTTCTAAATTATCCTTCATAAAGGCTGTTGATTTAACAAGTAAACCACTCATAGCTATACAGTCTGCTTTGTGTTTTTTTTGAGCATCAATAATTGCAGAAACATCCTGTTTAATTCCAAGGTTAATTACATCAAAACCATTATTTGAAAGAATTATATCCACCAGATTTTTGCCTATATCATGAACATCTCCTTTGACAGTAGCTATTAGTAATTTTCCGTTAGATATTTTTTCATCTACTGTTTCCATATATGGTTCTAGTACTGAAACAGCAAATTTCATTGTTTCCGCTGACTGTAATACAAAAGGTAATTGCATTTGACCGGATCCAAATAATTCACCGACTACTTTCATTCCATCTAATAAATATGTATTAATTATTTCAAGTGGTTTGTATTTTTTTTTAGCGCAATATTTAATTGTTCTTCTAAACCAATTTTTTCTCCATCTACGATATGGTTTTTAAGTTTTTCTTCTAAGGTTAAGTTTTTATTTGAATTAGATGCTTTTTTAAAGTCGCTGATTGTTAAATCTTGGAATGCTTTTGTTAGTTCAACTAATGGATCATATATACATATTTCATTTTCAAAATTTCTTTTGTCATAAATTAAATCCAAACATAATTTTTTTGGTTTCTGCAGATATTTTAGAAAGGGGCAATATTTTGTTTGGTGCAATAATTGCTGAATCTAATCCAGCTTTTATGCATTCATCGAGAAATATTGAATTTAGATTAATTCTTGATAATGGTGATAGGCCAAAACTTATATTAGATATTCCTAAAATGATATGAATATCTGGGAAATTATTTCTTATTTTTACTATTGCTTCAATAGTTGCTTTTGCATTTAACCTGTCTTCTTCTATTCCAGTAGAAATTGGCAGTGCTAGAGGATCAAAAAATATTTCATAATCAGCAAGACCACTTGATCTGGTTTTGATTAATGCTCTTTGTGCAATGCTATATTTTTTCTCTGATGTTCTTGCCATTCCATCCTCATCAATAGTTCCAATAACGATTCCAGCACCATAATCTAATGCAAGTTTTAAGACCTGATTAAATCTGTCTTCTCCATCTTCGTAGTTCGTTGAATTTATAATACATTTCCCCCCCTACAGTCTTTAATCCGCTTTCCATTTTATCTGCTTCTGTTGAATCTATCATTAAAGGAAGGTTGATATTTGTTACTAATCTTGAGGTGATTTCTTTCATATCTTTAACTCCATCTCTTCCTACATAATCAACATTCACATCTAGTATGTGGGCATTTTCTTTTTGCTGTTGCTTAGCAATTGATACCAAGCCATCCCAATCATCTTCATTTAGTAATTCTCTTACTTTTTTTTGATCCGCTTGCATTTAAACGCTCTCCAACAATTAATATTGAATTATCTTGTTTATATGGAACTGCACTATATATGGATGCTGCTGAAGGAACAAAATTTGTTTTTACGTTAGAGACGTTTTTATTTATTTTTTTATCGACTATTTCATCAATGATTGATGATAGATGTTTTATATGTTCAGGAGTAGTTCCACAACACCCTCCAATAAGTTGTACGTTAAAGTCATATATAAAGTTCATCAACTGCATTTTTAACTCCAATGGAGTTAATTTATAGTGAGCTACACCTCCAATATTTTCAGGCAATCCTGCATTAGGTATACAACTAATTGCAAATGGTGAATTTTCAGCTAAATATTTAATATGCTCTTTCATTTGAACCGGACCAGTTGCACAATTCAGTCCCAAAATATCAATATTGTATGGCTCTAATATCGTTAATGCAGAAGCTATATCTGACCCTACAAGCATTGTGCCTGTGGTTTCCATAGTTATGGATATCATTATTGGTAATTCAATATTCTTAGTTTTGATAACTTCTTGAGAAGCAAATAATGCTGATTTTATCTGTAAAACATCTTGGCATGTTTCTATTAATAGTAGGTCAATACCTCCATCTATTAGACCATTAATCTGTTCTTCATATGAATCTTTTAGCTTATCAAAATCAATATGACCTAACGTTGGTAATTTTGTAGTTGGTCCAATTGATCCAGCAACAAATCTAGGAGTATTAATTGATGAATATAAATTGGCACATTTCTTTGCTATCTGAGCAGCTTTTTTGTTGATTTCATAAGCTTTGTTTGAAATATTATATTCATCTAAAACAATAGATGAAGCTCCAAATGTATTGGTTTCAATTACATGACAACCTGCCTCAAGAAATGAATTATGAACTTGTTCAACAATATCTGGAGATGATAAAACTAAGTTTTCATTACAACCTTCTAATTCCTCTCCACCAAAGTGATGTGATGATAAATTTAAATTTTGAAATGAGGTTCCTGTCCCACCATCGAAAATAATAATTGGTTTATCATCTCTATTTAAATAATTTCTAAATGAAACCATACCTCTAAAAAGAAAATTTAATTAGTTAATTTCAATACGTGTAATCCAACTATCATAGTCTTGTGAACGCCCTTCCGTTATTTCTATTAGCTTATTTTTCAACTTCTTCATTATAGGAAGCTTATTATTAATAATGGTTGATTCTATTTTTTTTACAGGTGTAATTTTTGCTGCAGTACCTGTTAGAAATACTTCATCTGCAATAAGTAATTCTGTTTTATCAACAGGTCTCTCTATTACATTTATACCGAACGATTTAGCTAATTCAATAACGCTAGCTCTAGTTATCCCCTCTAGAATGTCTTGATCAACTCCTGGTGTAATCAATTCACCATTTCTTACTATAAATAAATTCATTCCACTAGCTTCACTTACCTTACCACCTGAATTTAATAGTAATGCTTCATCAAAGCCTGATAAACTAGCCTCTGTTTTGGCTAGCGAACTGGTTATGTAAGCACCACTTATTTTTCCTCTCAAAGGTAGAGATCTATCTTCTTGCCTTGTCCAACTACTCATCCTGCAAGAAACACCATCTGGTGATAAATAGTCTCCAAGTTCAATACAATAAACAAAGAAATCAGTTTCTATATTATGCAATCTTGGAGCTATACCTAAATCACTGGTATAGACAAATGGTCTTATATAAATAGGTTTACTTGGTTTATTTTTTTTTAAAATTGTTTTTATTGCATTGAAAATATAATCTTCAGATATTTCTGTTAGAAGCAATCTTGCACTTTGAGATAACCTTTTAATGTGTTTATCTGTTCTAAATAATAGAAATTCATCCTTATTAGATGGATTTGGAATAGCTCGCATTCCTCCAAAGGCTGCTGTTCCATAATGAAGTGCATGGGTTGCTATTGACACTTTTGCATCTTTAAAGGGTATACACTTACCTTCAAACCAGGCATATGGAAGAAATTCTTGCATATTTAATTTTAGAAATGAGTTAAAATTGTTCTAACTTACTTAAGTATTCTAAACCTAATTGTTATATTTAAATGCATAGGATATTAAATATTGCTGGAAATGAAAATAATAACATTGATTTAATAGAACATCCTAAAGCTGATTTTATATTTATCACAAGTGTAAAAGCTGATATTAATATAATTTCTGATTTAATCGAAAATAAAGAATTTAATTTATTCAAAGATAATTTTAGAGCATTAGAAATTTCAAATCTAAATACTTTCGCACAAATAGATAATTATTTTTTAAAAACAATAAATTATGCAAAAATAGTTGTTTTAAGATTGTTTGGTGATAAAGGTACATGGAGTTATGGACTTGAACAACTAATAAAATGGAAAGAATTAAATAATAATAAAACTCTTTTAATTCTATCTGGTACGGATGAAGAAGATATATCGCTAAATGAATTAAGTAGCATTGATTTGGATACTTCATTAAAAATTAGTAAACTTCTTAGATCAGGAGGTAAGGAAAATTATCGGAGATTTCTTCATTGTTTAACTTATCTACTATCTAATCAAACTAATATTCCACAAAAATATACCTCTAATGTTTGTTATCCAGATCCTTATTTATATGATTGGAAAAATGAAAAAGGATTAAAAGTTGGAATAATTTCTTATAAATCATTGTTTTTAGCAAACGAAATTGAATTATCAAATGAATTGATATCTCAACTAAGATCCAATGGTTTGTCACCTAAAACTGTATTTATTTCAACTTTAAAAAATTATGATATTCAGAAGGAATTGATTAATATTTTTAAAAAAGAAGATATTAAATTACTTATAACAACAACTTCTTTTTCGTCCTCTATTAACAGTTCTAATGGAAATCTAGATAATAATTTAAATATCTTTAAATCATTAAATCTTCCAATCCTTCAAATACTATCTTCTAATAAATCCAGAAAGGAGTGGTTGTATTCATCAACTGGAATGAATTCAACAGATTTATTAATGCAAATAATAATTCCAGAATTTGATGGTCGAATTACTACAAAGCCATGTGCTTTTAAAGAGGTCATATCTATAAATAAAACCTTATGTAGCAAAATTACAAGTTATAAAGTTGATATTGGAAATATTAAATGGATAACAAAACTTACAAGTAATTATGTAAAACTAAACAATTTAAAAAATTTTGATAAAAAGATATCATTAGTTATTGCAAATTATCCTGTAAAAAATGGAAGAATTGGAAATGGCGTCGGTTTAAATACTCCTAAGTCTGTTCTTAATATTCTTTATTGGTTAAAAGAGGAGGGTTATGATTTAGGTTCCGGAGAATTACCTAAAAATTCCTCAGAACTAATTTCGTTACTTATAAAAACCAGAACAAATGATATTGAATCACAAAATAATAAACCTCTTGATTTTTTATCATTAAATGAATACTTAGAATATTGGAACCAATTATCCCTTCATCCTAAAAATCTTATCGTTGATAGATGGGGTATTCCAGCTAAATCTCAAGATTTAGAAAACAAAGGTTTCTCTATAAATGGTATTTTATTTGGAAAAATATGTTTACTTATTCAACCTCAAAGAGGTTACGATACTGAATCTAATAAAGATATACATTCTCCAGATCTTCCACCACCGCATAGATATCTAGCGCAATATCATTGGCTTGAAAGAAAATTTGATTCAAATGCTATTTGTCATATAGGTAAACATGGCACTGTTGAATGGTTACCAGGAAAATCTATAGGACTTAGTGATGAATGTTTTCCGAGTATTATTTGTCCACCGATTCCAAATATATATCCATTTATTGTTAATGACCCAGGAGAAGGATCGCAAGCAAAAAGA
>JAOOLH010000049.1 GCA_028408675.1 Prochlorococcus sp. AH-716-K03
ATCTAATATCCATGCAGCTAGTGCACTAGATGATCTTGCTGGAAAAATACTTAAATTAAATAGTAAAAATATTGGTAAGCAACAAAAAAGTTTATTAAAAAACAACTTTGATATCATTTTTCAAAAAGTTTATTTTTTCTATGTTTTAAGCTGGGCATCTGCTCTCTTATCTTTTTTACTCTTTCTTTATCCGCAGGAGCTATTGCTGCACCCTGTGTTTTCCCTGCATCAGATAAAACAGTCCCCCAAGGGTCAATAACCATAGCATGTCCATGACTTTGCCTTCTACCGTAATGTATACCTGTTTGAGCAGGTGCTACTACATAAGCAGTATTTTCTATTGCTCTTGCTTGAAGTAAAATTTGCCAATGATCTTTTCCTGTAAAAGCTGTAAATGCAGCAGGAATCATGATGAGTTCAGCACCATTCAAAGAAAGATATCTATAAAGTTCAGGAAACCTAACATCGTAACAAATAGATAACCCTACTTTGCAAAGGCCTGGTACATCGATAACTGGAGGGAATTCATTCCCAGACAAAATAGTGGCTGACTCTTTATACAAATTTCCATCGGGCAAATCAACATCAAAAAGATGTATCTTGTCATATTGGGCTAAAACTTGTCCATCTTTACCAAAAAGAGCTGATCTATTAAAAGTATGACGATTGTCTCCCGCAGGGACAGGATAACCTCCACCCAAAAGAAAAACTTGATATCGCTGAGACATGGTTTTCAGGAAATTAGTACACTTTATTGACAATTCAGAAGCCATTCTAAGTTTTTCATTATCTTCTCCCAAAAATGCAAAATTTTCTGGTAATCCTATTAGTTCTGAACCCCTTCTAGAGGCTAATTCAATCTGTTCTTCAGCTTCAGCAAAATTTGCTTCAACATTAGAAGTACTTGTAATTTGTAAGGCCGCCACTAAAAAATCAGTCAAGTTTTCACTCCTAGAAAATAAATTCGCAATTCATGAGGCACGAATAACACCTCTCTCAACTTGAGTAGGAACAATATCTAAACAGTCAAGTTCAGAACAACACTTAAAATCATCTTCATAATCACCAATACTTGTCAATCTTTTGCCGTGAGTTGCTGTCTTTAAACATTTTAAAATATCATTCTTCCAAACATTCCAAAGTGCTAATGAGGCTTGCAATTCATCATTTAAAATCTTCACATCAAAATTAAAGTTTTCTTTTATATATGATGCAAGTGCGCCTGCTGCTAAAGAATCTTCTAGCGAATAAGACCCTTCCCATCCACTACCCAAAATAAGAACATTTTTTTTATTTAAAGACATTACCCTTTCTGCAACTGCTTTTCTATTTGGAAGAGCCATCGCAAATAAATATTCAACATTTTGTACTTTTTTTAATGATTTAGTGCCATTTGTAGTACTCATAAATAATCTTTTTCCTTGGACAATCTCTTTCTTCACAGATAATGGAGAATTCCCTAAATCAAAACCATTGATTGTTTTCCCGCCTCTTTCAGCGAGCATTAGTCTTTTATCGACATCCCACTTACTAGCTTTATCCTTTAATAAGTCTAAATCAGAAAAAACTTGAATTGAATCTGCTCCGTTTTTAAGGGCCCAAGAAATTGTTGTTGTTGCTCTTAAAACATCAATAACAACGGCTATATCAGAATCCGTTTCTATAACATCATCTGCAACATGGTAATAAGAAAGATTAATGATGAGAACCTACACTAACTTTAATTATAGAAAACAGTTACTTAACTTTGAAAAATTTTTTTTAAAATCAAACTTATTGATAATATATATCTAAGAAAATTTATTAAAAATTATCCAAATCAATATTTTGAACACTAATCATTACCGCACCATTAAAGGTGGAGGTAGCTTACAAGGGATAATAAAAGTACCTGGCGATAAATCAATCTCTCACAGATCCTTAATAATTGGAAGTATTGCAGAAGGAGAAACTAATATTGAGGGGTTTTTATATTCTGAAGACCCACTTTCAACTGCTGATTGTCTAAGAAAATTGGGAGTAAATATTCCAGAAATAAAAAAGGATCAGCCTTTTACCATACAAGGTTTGGGTGTTGATGGTCTGAGAGAACCTAAAGAAATTCTTGATTGCGGCAATTCTGGTACTACGATGAGATTATTAATGGGTCTTTTAGCTGGGCAAGAAGGTAAAAATTTTATCTTGAATGGAGACAATTCTCTTATTGAAAGACCAATGGGAAGAGTTAGTAAGCCTTTATCACTAATGGGAGGAAAAATTTGTGGCCGAGAAAATGGTGCAAAAGCCCCAATTTCTATCACTGGGAATAAACTAAAGGGATGCGTGATTGGTACTCCAGTCGCAAGTGCACAAGTTAAGTCCGCAATTTTATTGGCAGGGTTAAATGCAACTGGGACTACCTCAGTTATAGAGCCTGCCTCCTCGAGAGATCATACTGAAAGAATGCTTAAGGCCTTTGGAGCTGACATAAATATAAGAGGAGAATTAGGAAGAAATATAGTAATAAAATCAGGTAAAAATCTAATTGGTCAAAATATATTGATCCCAGGAGATATTAGCTCTGCAGCTTTTTGGATGATTGCCGCATCAATAGTACCAGAATCTGAAATTGTTATAAAAAATGTAGGATTAAATCCAACAAGAACTGGGATATTAAGTGTAATGGACGAAATGGGATGTAATTATAAAATAGTTGAAAAATCAATCATTGCTGGCGAACCCATAGGTTCTATAAAAGTAAAATATGAAAGTAATTTGAAGCCATTTAAAGTAGAAGGGGATATTCTTCCAAAACTTATAGATGAAATTCCAATACTTACAGTGGCAGCTTGTTTTTGTAATGGCGTTTCAGAAATTAAAGATGCAAAAGAATTAAGAGTTAAGGAAACAGACCGATTAAAAGTTATGGCAAGACAACTTAAAAAATTTGGCGCTAATATTTTGGAAAAGGAAGACGGTTTAATAATTACAGGCGAGTCTAACTTTTACTCTGCTGAAGTTGATAGTGAAACAGATCATCGAATTTCAATGAGCCTCGCAATAGCTTCTCTTTTAGCTAAGGGCTCCACAACAATTGCGAGAGCTGAGGCTTCCAAAGTATCCTATCCAAATTTTTGGGATGATCTCGAAAAACTAATAAATTAATCCAAAAGATTTCTTGTCAGAATTAGAAGAGGTTTTAACTAAGGACGGAAGTATTTCACTAAGAAGTCTTTTTTATCAAGAGAATTTTCATTCTCTAGAAGGTGCCCTTAAAGAAACTGAAATTAAGTTCATAAATCCTTCCGATTTAAAAAGATTTAAGGATAGATCTCTAAACGTCTTAGATATATGCTTCGGTCTGGGATACAATTCAGCTTCATTATTTAATTACTTAATTAGACAAAATTCTTTTACAAATTGGTATGCTTTGGAGATTGACAAGAAGCCCCTAGAATATTCTTTAAAGAATAAATTATTTCAAAAACTGTGGGATCCCAAAGTTTTAAAAATATTTAAATCTTTATATCAGAATTGTGAATATAAAGATCAATTTTTTGATTGTGACATTTTATGGGGCGATGCCAGAAAAACAATTAACAATATTCCTACAAATATCAAATTCGATTTAATTTTTTTAGATGGATTTTCTCCCCAAAAATGTCCTCAAGTTTGGTCAGTTGAATTCCTAAAAAAAGTAACTCAAAAACTTAATCCTCAAGGATATTTAATAACCTACTCTTCTTCAGCTGCGATAAGAAAAACATTAAAGGATTTTGGTTTGAACATTTTTAATATTAAGCCAAATTTAACCTCAAAAAATTTATGGAGTAATGGGACAATTGCGGTAAAAATAATTGACGAATATGTTTTACAAAGTAATTTATATTTTAAAAAATTATCCGCAATGGAAGAGGAACATCTTTTGACTAAAGCGAGCATCCCATATCGTGATCCAACTTTAAATTCAAATACAAAAGATATTATTAAAAAAAGAGTTAAAGAGCAATTATCATCTGATCTCAAGACTTCAAAAAAATGGAGAGATAAATGGGGAATGACGAAATAGAACTTAAACAGTAAGATTTAATTAAAATATCTTAATAAATATGTTAACTGTTGCGATATTAGCTGCAGGTAAGGGTACTAGGATGGCAAGCTCACTTCCAAAAGTCTTACATAAATTATCTGGCAAAACTTTACTCCAAAGAGTGATTGATTCTTGCAAAAAATTAAAACCAAATAAGATATTTATAATAGTTGGTCATAAATCAAAGGAGGTTGAAAATTCCGTACTTAAAAATAAAAACATCCACTTTATTGTTCAAAACCCTCAAAAAGGAACTGGACATGCGATTCAAGTTCTTTCTCAGCAAGTAAAAAGACATGAGGGTGAATTGATAGTCCTTAATGGAGATGTACCACTTATTAAGTCTGAAACCTTAAAAAAACTTATTAATTATCATGACTCAAAAACAGCCGATGTTTCTTTAATAACTACTAAGAAAAAAAATCCTCATGGATATGGAAGAGTATTTATTAAAGATAATTTAATTGAAAGGATAGTCGAAGAAAAAGACTGCAATAATGATGAACGTTCAAATGTATTAACTAATGCAGGAATTTATTGCTTTAAATGGAAAAGCTTGTCTATGATAATTAACGCTTTAGAAAGTAACAATAAACAAAAAGAAATATATCTAACCGACACTATCACTTTATTGGAAAAATCTTATAGCTTTGAAGTTGAAGATAATGGAGAACTTCAAGGGATTAACAATAGGGTTCAATTATCAGAATGCGAAGAAACTATTCAAAGCTTAATTAAAGAGAAACATATGCTTGAAGGAGTAACTTTTATTAATCCAGCAAGTTGCACAATAAGTGAGGAGTCAATAATAGGGTTAGATGTAATAATAGAGGCAAACACTCACATAAGAGGAAACTCTAAAATATCTAATAATTGTAAAATTGGTCCAAATTCTTTCATAGAAGATACGATAGTAAATGAAAATTGCGAAATTATAAATTCAACTATTTTTAATTCTAAAATAATGGACAATGTAAAAATTGGTCCATATAGTCATATAAGACCTAATTGTGAAATATCTTCTCATAGCAAAATTGGTAATTTTGTTGAGATAAAAAATAGCCAACTAGATAAGGAAGTTAAGGTTAATCATCTAAGTTATATTGGCGATTCTAAAGTTGGTAAATATACCAATATTGGAGCAGGGACTATTACGGCAAATTTTGATGGCACCAAAAAATATCCAACTAATATTGGTAAAAACTCTAGTATTGGGGCCAATACAGTTTTAATAGCGCCTATTAATCTTGGCGACTCAGTAACTACTGGAGCAGGCTCAGTAATTACTAAAGATTCTCAAAATAATTGCTTAGCTATCGCGAGAAGCAAACAGGTAAATATTAAAAATTGGAAAAAAAATAAGTCCTAGAATTAATCAATTGATTTGATAATTTTTTCAAGCTGCCAACTCCTACTACCTTTGATAAGGATAAAATCGCCAGCTTTTGTATATTTATTAATAGTTGCACCAACTTTTGTAATCTCATTAAAGAATAAAAATTTAGTACTCTTTTTTAAATAATCTGCATAATAGATTTCGTCATTTTTATCACAGATAAAAATACATTTTTTTATGTCTGATCTATTTATAAAATCGAAAATATCCTTATGATATTTCTTACTTTTTGTACCTAATTCCTGCATGCTTCCAAAAATTATAAAATGATTATTTGGATTATCTAATAAATTATTAATACATGCTTTTACAGATTCAGGAGAAGCGTTATAGGTTTCATCATATATGGTTGTTTTTTTTGACTTGAGGATCTTATTCCTTCCATTTAAACTGACAAAATTG
>JAOOLH010000005.1 GCA_028408675.1 Prochlorococcus sp. AH-716-K03
TAGCAAGTTTGGATATACGTCAGGAGAGTACTAGGCATAGTGATGCAATACAAGAATTAACAGAATACCTTGAATTATCTAAACATTACGATCAAATGTCTGAAAAAGAGAGAATAGAATGGCTTATAAATGAATTAAATACAAAAAGGCCTTTAATTCCATCTGAAGTTAGTTGGAATAAAAGTACTGAAGAAACGTTTTCAGTTTTTAAAATGGTCAAAAGATTGCAAGAAGAATTTGGTAGCCGTATTTGTCATTCTTATGTTATTTCAATGAGTCATAGTGCTTCTGATTTACTTGAAGTCCTACTTTTAGCAAAAGAAATGGGACTTATTGATCAAGGTTCCCAAAAGTCTAAATTGCTAGTTGTGCCTTTATTTGAAACTGTTGAGGATCTGCAAAGAGCCCCAAAAGTTATGGAGCAATTATTTAAACTAGATTTTTATATATCATTATTACCAAAAGTTGGAGAAACTTTTAAACCTCTTCAAGAGTTAATGTTGGGTTACTCTGATAGTAATAAGGATTCAGGTTTCTTATCTAGTAACTGGGAAATTCATAGAGCCCAAATTGCTCTTCAGAATCTTTCAAGCAAAAATAATATTCTTTTAAGACTTTTTCATGGTAGAGGAGGTTCAGTAGGAAGAGGAGGTGGCCCTGCTTATCAAGCTATATTGGCTCAACCAAGTGGCACCCTTAAAGGTAGAATAAAAATTACCGAACAAGGTGAAGTTTTAGCTTCTAAATATAGTCTTCCGGAGTTGGCTTTATATAATTTGGAGACTGTAACAACTGCAGTTATTCAGAATAGCTTAGTCAATAATAGACTTGATGCGACCCCAGAATGGAATGATTTAATGACTAGGTTGGCAGAAACATCGAGAATTCAATATAGACAATTAGTACATGAGAATCCTAATTTGCTAACTTTTTTTCAAGAGGTAACGCCAATTGAGGAAATAAGTAAATTACAAATATCAAGTAGACCTGCTAGAAGAAAAAAAGGGGCAAAGGATTTATCAAGTTTAAGAGCAATTCCCTGGGTTTTTGGATGGACACAGAGTAGATTTCTTTTGCCAAGTTGGTTTGGAGTGGGTACTGCCTTATCCGTTGAATTAAAATCAGATCCTGAACAGATTGAATTACTAAGGTTACTTCATCAAAGATGGCCTTTTTTTAGGATGCTTATATCAAAGGTAGAAATGACATTATCTAAAGTTGATTTAGAAGTTGCAAAGTATTATGTTGATACTCTTGGAAGTAAAGAAAATGCAAAGTCGTTTGCGGAGATTTTTAATGTTATTTCTAAGGAATATATTCTTACTAAATCTCTAATTCTTGAAATAACTGGTAAAAATAAGCTTTTAGAATCTGATAGAGACTTGAGATCATCTGTTAACTTAAGAAACAAAACAATAATTCCTTTGGGATTTTTGCAGGTTTCTCTTTTGAGAAGGCTTAGAGAACAAACAAGACAACCTCCAATTAGTGAGTTTCTTAATGATAGAAATGAATCTAAAAGGTCTTATAGTCGAAGTGAATTACTAAGAGGAGCACTTTTAACAATTAACGGAATTGCTGCAGGAATGAGAAATACAGGATAATCGTTGCAATATTTTTCCAGGAAAAAACTTATTCTTCCAGAAGGTTATTTTATCAATTCTTCTAAGGCTCCAACTGCTAATGAATTAAATAGACTTTTAGTAAATTGTGGTTGTGAATCATTTCCCATTCAAAAGTTATCTCTTGCTATAAAGAATAGTAATTTCTTTTTTACGATCCAAAACGAGTCTAAAACTAAGCTCTATGGTTTTGTAAGGGTTACATCAGATAGAGGACTTAATGCTAACTTATGGAATCTAAGTGCTGAGCAAGGTAATAATCAAAATCTTTTTTACTTGATTTTACTTCAAGTAACTCTTGAAAAAATAAATAGGGAAATGCCAGGATGTAGTATTTCTGTACAAGCGCCAATATCTTCATTTAAAAGTTTAGAGGAAAGTGGATTTATATTAGATCCAAATGGAATCAGGGTAATGGGTTATAAACTTTAAATCTCTTACTACGAGCATGGAGGGAGTCGAACCCCCGACTCTCAGAACCGGAATCTGATGCTCTATCCAACTGAGCTACATGCCCTTAATTTTTCAATTTGATTAAAGAAATTCTAAATACATTAAATTTAGCTAATTTAACTAAGGAATGCACTAAAAAAATTTTTTTAAATAACTTAAAAATTCACAATTTTCGAAATCATAAAAGTTTTGAAATAGACTTTCATGAGCAAAGAGCCATTGTTCTTGGATGTAATGGTATTGGTAAGTCAAATTTACTTGAATCGGTCGAATTTCTTAGTCAATTAAGGTCTAGTAGAGCATTAAGTGATAAAGATTTAATAGATAACGATAGTGATATGGCTGCTATTTATGGTCAAATTGATTTCTCTGATGATTTGAAAGTTAATTTATTTAGAAAAGGAGCAAAAAAGATTTATGTAAATGACACTTTATTGAAAAAACAGAGCGAAATAAAGAATTACATCAGGAGTGTATGTTTCTGTTCAAATGATATAAATATTGTTAAAAGTGAACCTAACTATAGAAGAATGTGGATAGATAAAGTTGTATCGCAGTTAGAACCGGTTTACGTAGAATTAATTTATAGATTTAATAGACTTCTAAAACAAAGAAGTCATTTTTGGCGTTCCGAAAGCTCTCAAAGAGGCCAATATGAAGAAGTTATCGAAAGTTTTGATATACAAATGACATTGATTAGTTCAAGAATTTTTAGGCGAAGGAGGAGAGCATTATCAAAAATAAGACCATATGTTGAATATTGGCATAATCATTTAAGTCAATCTAAAGAACAAATTGGTATTAAATATTTATCGGGTTTTGAAAATATAAATCAAGAGGAAGAAGAGGAAGTCATCATTAAGAAAATAGCGGAACAATTGCAAAATCAGAGGTCAATAGAGGCATTGACTGGGAAGTGTAGTTTAGGCCCTCATCGTGATGATATAGAATTTCTAATTAATGATATTTCTATAAGAAAATATGGCTCCTCAGGTCAGCAAAGAACTTTTATATTAGCTTTAAAGATGGCAGAGCTTGACTTATTACGAAACATGATAAATTTACCTCCGTTGCTTATATTGGACGACGTTTTAGCGGAACTTGATATCACTAGGCAAAATTTGTTATTGAATTCGGTAGGGAAAGATTGTCAATGCTTTATAAGTGCCACGCATTTAGATAAATTTAATCAATCTTTTTTAAGCTCTTCGCAAATGATTTACTTATAGTTAAAAAAGACTAAATTTCAGCTAATCTATTATTTCATCAAAGTTTATTAATGGAAGTTCCAAAAAAAAATCAAACTTTTAAAGAATTAAATAATGAGAAGGGATTAATTTACAGTAGTAGTCATTTTTTGTTAGAGCTTTATAGATGTGATTATGAAAAATTAAATGATGAATCTTTTTTGCGTTGTACATTGAATAATGCCGCCAAATTGGCTAATGCCAGAGTTTTGAATTTAATAAGTAATAAATTCGAACCTCACGGGGTTACAGCAATAGCTTTACTTGCTGAATCCCATCTTTCAATACATACATGGCCTGAAGTACATTATTCTGCAGTTGACATTTTCACATGTGGCCAAAATATGAAGCCAGATATATCTTGTAAGTACTTAATTGAAGCTTTGATGGCTAAGGAACATTTCCTGCGTGTAATTAATAGAAATCCTCCTTTAACATTGGATGATCAAATAAAAAAAATAATTTAAATATAGTATTTATCGATTTAACTTGCCGCTTATAAGACCTTCTAGATCTAAGCATGTACTATTAAAACCTATTTTAGTGAAATAGGTTACTAATTTATGAAAATCATATTTTTTAAAAAATATTTTTAATTCATCTTTGGGGATTTCTATTCTTGCTGTTGAACCCTGACATCTTACTCTGACTTCTGATACCCCTCCTTTTTTTATATATTCTTCAGCTTTTTCTACCATCTTTAGTCTCTCATTTGTTATGGCTTGACCATAAGGAAATCTTGAGGCTAAGCAAGGCTGAGCAGGTTTATCCCACCATGGGAAACCTAATGCTCGTGATATATCTCTAATATCTTTTTTTGAAAATTTAAATTTTGCTAACGGAGATACAACCCCTGCTTCTTTGGCGGCTTGAATTCCTGGCCTATAATCGCCTAGATCATCTAGATTAACTCCGTCACATACAATTTTATATTTAAGTTTTTTAGATAAATATTGGGTATGTTTATGGAGCTCTGTTTTGCATGCAAAACATCTATTTTTCGGATTTTCACTATAACTTAATTGATCTAATTCTGATGTCTCTATTTCTAAATGTTGAATCCCAATCCATTTTGCCTGACTTTTTGCCTCATTAAGTAAAGTTTTGGCTAATGCGGGTGAAACGCCAGTAATTGCAACTGCTTTATCTCCTAATTGCTCGAATGCTAAAGAGGCTACTAATGTACTATCTACTCCGCCTGAATATGCAATACAAACACTATTTAGATTTTTGAAAAATTTTCTAATTTCATGAAGTTTTTCACTTTGTTTATCAGAGAGAATTTCAAGTTGATAAAACATAAAAAAATATATTAAAAATTTAAGTAAAATATAGATAGTTGGTATTTATTATTGATTTTTAAATAATAATATTAACTATATCCTAAATTAAATTTACTTACCTTTTTAAATTGACAAATAATAATAGAAATAGAGGAATTGGAATTGTAACCGCAAGTGACAGTCAAGAAAGATCTAAAGGACAATTGCATATTTATGATGGAGAAGGGAAAGGTAAAAGTCAGGCCGCTTTAGGCGTAGTACTAAGAACTATAGGTTTAGGGATATGTGAAAGAAGACAGTCTAGGGTTCTATTGCTTAGATTTTTAAAAGGTCCTGAGAGGTCATATGATGAAGATTCAGCGATAGAAGCATTGCAGAGAGGTTTCCCACATTTGATTGATCATGTGAGGACAGGAAGATCTGAATTTTTTAATGCTGATCAAGTTACAAAATCTGATATTACTGAGGCTGAAAGAGGATGGAATATTGCCAAAGGAGCAATTGCAAGTTCCCTTTATTCAGTTGTAGTTCTTGATGAATTAAATCCAGTTTTAGATTTAGGGATGCTTAATATTGAGGAAGTGGTCTATTCTCTTCAAAATCGACCTGATGGTTTAGAAATAATTATCACTGGAAGGGCGGCACCCTCTTCATTGATAAGAATAGCTCAACTTCATTCTGAGATGAGGCCACGTTTTACGGCGGATTCAGATAAGTCTCATAGTAAGTTAATTAATTCTGGCGGAATTGAAGTTTATACTGGTGAGGGAAAAGGTAAATCTACTAGTGCACTTGGTAAAGCTCTTCAAGCTATTGGTAAAGGTATATCTCAAGATAAGAGCCATAGAGTTTTAATATTGCAATGGCTAAAAGGTGGTAATGGTTATACCGAAGATGCTGCTATTGAAGCTTTGAGAGAAAGTTATCCTCATTTAGTTGACCACCTGCGTTCTGGGAGAGATGCAATAGTATGGAGAGGTCAGCAACAGCCAATTGATTATGTTGAAGCTGAAAGAGCTTGGGAAATTGCCAAAGCGGCTATCCTTAGTGGCTTATATAAAACTATTATTTTGGATGAACTAAATCCAACTGTTGATTTAGAACTTTTACCGGTTGAATCTATACATCAAACTCTCCTAAAAAAACCTGCAGATACAGAAGTTGTTATTACTGGGAGATGTAAAAATGAACCTTCATACTTTGAACTTGCAGATGTGTACTCTGAAATGGTTTGTCATAAGCATTATGCAAATGTTGGAGTTGATTTAAAAAGAGGGGTAGATTATTAAATTTTCTCCAAACTTTTAAATATGTTTTGCTTGATTGATTTTTTCGATTCCGCCCTCTATTGATTTTGATGGAATTTTAAATTTCATCAAAATCTTTGAAGCTTGTTCTGAACGTTTTCCCAATTGGCATAAAGTAAAAACTTCTTTACCCAAACTTTCTTGTTTTATAAAATTTAGGTGAGATTTCTGTTCTATATTTTTTAGCGGAATAGATATAGAACCTCTTATACAAGATTTATTAAATTCTTTATTTTCTCTAACATCAATTAGGAGTATTTTATTAAATTTTGATTTGTATAAGTTATCGAATTCTCTCGCATTGATTTTTTTGATTTCGATATTGTCTGAACATTCAATATCTTTGTAAAAATCTTTAAACTGAGAGAGATTTTTAATTTTTTTATTTAATTTATTTGCATTTAAATTTAATGTTTTTATATTCATATTTAGTAGGTTGAAAACCATAAATTTACCATCAAGGATCTCCCCTTTTTTGAGTACAACTTTTATTATTTCATTGACTTGTAAAACCCCTATTAGACCAGTCGAAACTCCTATTACTCCAAATTCCTCACAACTTGGGACACTATTTTTTGAAGGTGATTCTGGTATTAAGTCCCTTAAATTAGGACTATTTTCATTTAGATTAAAAACACTTATTTGGCCTTCAAAACCTTGGGCGCTTCCAAAAACTAAAGGTTTATTTAAGATTAAGCAAGCATCATTTATTAGATATCTAGTGCCAAAGTTATCTGAACAATCGCAAATAACATCAAATTGTTTAAAAATTTCAAGAATATTCTCAGAGTTAATTCTTTTATTAAATGTTATAACTTCAGTATTAGGATTAAATCTTCTAATTCTTTCTAGGGCTGAATCAATTTTTAAACTTCCAACCGTATTTGTTTCATGAATAATTTGTCTTTGTAAGTTTGACTTCTCAACTTCATCATTATCAACTATTCCAATTCTTCCAATTCCTGCAGCTGCCAGATAAAGTAGTACAGAAGAGCCTAAACCTCCAGCGCCAACACATACTACCGAACTATTTTTTAGTTTTAATTGACCTTTAAATCCTATTTCTTTAAGAGATAAATGATTTTTGTATCTTTCTACTTCATCTTCAGTTAAGGAGTTAGATTTGAAATCAGTTAATATAGACATTCTTTTTTTTAGATAAATAAACTATGACAATATAATAATTTAGATATTTATTTTAACCCTTTTTTTTTTTTCATTGATGAAGTTTTTTTAATGTTTTTTGTTAGAACAAGATGATATTGTGAAGTTTTTGTAAATCAAATTTGTGGCGAAATATCTTAAAAATCTAACTATATCAATAGATCTTTCAAAATACATAATGTTTCGGTTCGGAATTATGCATAACAAAAAGGTAGTCAACAGGCCATTTTTCCGATACTGTCTGGTTCATATATTAAGTTGACTGAATTCATGAGTGATAACACTCCTGAGTCAAATCAAGACTCCGGCTCCGATACAAACTCAGAAAATAAAAGCTTTTCAGAGAAGTATTCTGATGTAATGGGAAAAATCAATGAAACAATTGGAACTATTGATTGGACCCAAATGGGAAAATACGGTAAAGCAGCAGGCATAATTGCTGTTGTTGTTATCGCTCAAATAATAATTAAAGTTGTTATTGATACGATAAATTTTTTCCCAATCTTACCAGGTCTTTTAGAACTGCTTGGGGTAGTAGTAGTAGGTCAATGGAGTTGGCAAAATCTACGCACAAGTGAAAATCGTGAAGAAGTTCTAGAAAAGGTTCAAAACCTTAAAAAAACATATCTAGGATAAATTCGTTTACATACTCAATAAATTCTTTATACAATTTTCAACTTGCTTAAAGTATGAACCCTTGAACATATTGGCATGATTCAATATGTGATAAAAATTATAAATAATAGCTCTTTTTTTAAATCCTTTTTTAATGGGAATTATTTTATGATAATTTTCATAAAATTCACTTCGAAAATTTCCAAATAATCTTGTCATAGCAATATCTACTTCAGAATCAGCCCACCAAGATGCAGGGTCAAAAATTACACCTTTATTCTCTCTATTCACTCCTATATTCCCTGACCATAAATCTCCATGTACAAGTGAGTTTAGTGGTTTATGTTCATTGAGTTCTGATGCAATTTTTGATTTAATTTTATTTTTAATATCAATTCCTAAAAAGTCTTTTTCTAAAATTGCTAATTGAGGTTCAATTCTTAAATTAATAAAACATTTAATCCAATCCCTATCCCAACCTTCTATTTGATTTGTGGTTCCAATAAAACCATTAATAGGGTAACCAAAACTTTTTGGATTAAATTTATTTGATTCAATATGCATTTCAGCTAGACCTATACCTAGTTTTTGTTGATCACTATTGTTCATATCTATCCATTCCATTAATAAAAGTTCTACATCGTTAACTTCTATGTAGGTAATAGGTTTTGGAATAACTAAATTTTCATAATTGATATATTTTTGTAGATTATTTAGACAAGATTTTTCAAATTGAAGAAATTTTTCTTTTCTTTGATTTCTCTTAAGAAAGAATTTTCTTCCTTGAAATTCTATTTTCCAAGACATATGAATATCTCCTCCAAAAACTTTTTTTATACTTTCTGGTGGTCCCTCTCCTAATTGATTACAAATTTCGCTAACTTCATGTTGAGGAATATTTTTCATTTAAATGGCTAAGACTAAAGTTGTTGTTGTTGGCGCTGGAATAGCAGGACTAACATCTGCAGCAATTTTATCAAAACAAGGACTTTCGGTGACTTTGATTGAATCTCACACTCAATCTGGAGGTTGTGCGGGAACTTTTCAAAGAAAAAAATATATTTTTGATGTTGGAGCTACACAAGTAGCCGGTTTAGAAGAAGGGGGAATACACTCTAAAATTTTTAAATTTCTAGGTATACCTCTACCTGAAGCCTCTATTTTAAATCCAGCTTGTATTGTTGATTTAAATGATGGAAGTAAGCCAATACCTATTTGGTATGACAAAAATGAATGGATTAAAGAAAGAGAGATTCAGTTTCCAGGCAGTAGTAAATTTTGGCAATTATGTAATTTCATACATCAGAGCAACTGGACTTTTGCTAATAAAAATCCTGTATTACCTATTAAGAATCTTTGGGATTTTTCACAACTCATAAAAGCATTAGTTCCTAAGAATCTAATTACAGGGATATTACTTAAATCTACAATTTTTGATCTTTTACGTATTTGTGGATTATCTAATGACGAGAGGTTAATTAAGTTTCTTAATTTGCAATTAAAGCTTTATTCACAAGAGGATGTTTATAAAACAGCAGCTTTATATGGTTCAACAGTGTTGCAAATTTGCCAAAAACCGCATGGCCTTTGGCATCTAAAAAAATCAATGCAAGTTTTAAGTGAGGCTTTAGAACATTCATTAAAAAAAACGGGAGTTAATATCATTTTTGGACAAAAGGTAAATTCTATACATTTTGATGAGGTAAAGAAGCGTTGGAAGGTATGTGCATCATCTAAGAGAGAGAATTTAGATTACTATGCGGATGATGTGATTTATACCCCTCCTCCACAATCTCTCCTGAAACATTTAAAAGATTATTCAGACTTAAAATATAATTATCAAAAAAGAATTCAAAGTCTTCCTGATCCAAGCGGCGCGGTGGTCTTTTATTCAGCTTTAAAAAAAGAAGATATTAAAAAAACTTTTTCAAATCATTATCAAATTGTTTCTGATCAATTAGGGTCTCTTTTTGTGTCTATAAGTGAGGAAGGAGATGGAAGGGCTCCAGAAGGTGAGATAACTTTGATAGCTAGTCTTTTTACGAAAACAAATGACTGGTTTAATTTAGATAAAAATGAATATAAAAGGAAGAAAAAGCAGTATCTTCAAAAAATATCGATAGTTCTAGAGAATCATTTTGATATTTCCTCTGACAATTGGCTTCATAAGGAATTAGCGACCCCACTAGGATTTGAAAGATGGACTAATAGGCCAAATGGAATAGTGGGAGGTCTAGGTCAAAATCCTGATATTTTTGGATTATTTGGGTTATCCAGTAGAACTCCTTTTAAAGGTTTATGGTTATGTGGTGATTCTATTTATCCTGGAGAAGGGACTGCTGGTGTTAGTCAGTCCGCGCTGATGGTTTCTAGGCAAATTTTAGCTTCTAAGGGAATCAATGATGTTAATTTATAAGATTTTCAATTTATAAAATTTGACCTTGTTTTAATTACTTTCTCAAGTGTTTTAGAGAGTGAATCCCAAGTTTCGTTTTTAATTAAAGTTTCAATTTCATTAATATTATTTTTAAATTCTTGAATTGCATTCAAAATATTTTCTTTGTTATTTTTAGCCAAATCTAAACCTAAATTTGAATTTCCACCTCCAACTCTTGTTGTATCAGAAAACCCTGTAGCAGCAAGCTTTTGAGTTAAATCTAATAGTGATTTATTATTCTCTACATTGGCAGTTTTTATTAATGATGAAGCAACAAATATTGGTAAATGAGATATTAAAGAAACTGCTATATCATGTTCTTTCGGTGATGCTTTAAAGATCTCACATTGCATAGATGTTATTAAAGTAGTTAATACATTAATTGCATTTGAATTAGTTTTCGAAGTAGGAGTAATAATCCATTTTGAATTCTCTAATAAACTTTCGAAACCAGACTCAACTCCTTTTCCTTCCGTCCCTGCCATGGGATGTGAACCAATAAATAAAGGATGAATTTTTTCCCAAATGTTAATTATGGGTTCTTTTATAGAACCTACATCGGTAACTACTGCCTCTTTTGGAATTACAGTTATTAATTCTTTTGAAGGATTAATTAAATCTTTAATGGGTAATGCCAATATTATTAAGGAACATTCCTTTAAAATCCCTAAATCACAGCTAACAAAATTTGCAAGATTTCTTTCGATAGCTTTTTTTTTATTTAAATTATTATTCGTGACTCCATAAATAGTGTGATTTAATCTCTTGAGTTTTAATCCTATTGACCCGCCAATTAGTCCTAATCCTACAATTCCAATATTCATTGATTTATTAATTTAGGGTTTTTTATATTGATACCAATTTTTTGTATATTAGGGTCATGTTTCTTCAAGTTTGTCATTACTTAAATTATAAATGCTTGAAATTTTAAGTCATCAATACTTAAAAAGATTTATTAAAGTCCATCAGACAGATTGGAATCATATTTACTCATTTGGGCGAATAATTTCAAAGTGTCTTGAAGAAAATCATACATATCTTATTAACTCAGAAATTTTTTCTACAAATAATTGGATTTCTGCGTTGATGATTTCTTTATTTTTATCTGAAGAAAATTCGACTTTTGTTATATCTCAAGAAAAAATAAATTTTTTAAAAAAAAATTATTTAAAAGATTTAAAAAGTATTGGATTTGATTTTATTTTGAAAAATAATGAAATAATTTTTTCAACTCATCGAGTATGTTTCATAACACTTGAAAATTTGATTAGTAATCTAAATGTTTTTAGATATATAGATCATCGTATTATTTTTGCAGGGATTGAAAATATTAAAGAAGATTTGAAAAATCATTTTAGAATTTCTCTGTTAAAAAAACATTGGTTTTTTAATGGTGATAAATCATTAATAATTAACCAAAAGATTATAAGTACTTACAACGTACTTAAAAAGAAGTTCTTTTTGAGGAAAGTTATAGGCAACAATAATATATTTTTGGATCATGAAGAATTAAATTTTCTTTCCAATTTTTTCAATGAATACTCATCATATTCTGAACATTTTTCGAGAGTAAGTGATGCGTTATCTAAAGGATGGGCATGTTGGGTTACTTTAGATGATACAAATTTTGAGTGGTGTTTTTGTTTAGAGCCAATTGATGAACTTTCTCAAATTAAACAATTACTTATTAATAATAAATTTCTTTTTTTATCAGCAACAAGAAAAGATAATTTTTTACAAAAGTACCTCAAAAAGGAAAGTATTGATATTGATTTGGTGATGAATTTTAAGAGTAACTTTAAAGAAAAAAAAATTGTAGTATATGCTCCTCCTAAGCAAATGCTCCCAAATAATCCAATGTTTACTAAAGTAGTATTAAATAATTGTAAAAAGTTAATAATCCTTAGAAAAGGCCTTACTTTAGTCTTGTCTGATGACGATAGCTTAAAGCGTTATCTGGCTACAGAATTAGCCTCCATATATGGAAAGAGAGTTTTACTAGAGACAATCCCCTCTTTTAAAAATCAAATACTATGCGCTAGTTATATTTGGTGGATTAATAACTCATATTTAATTAAAAGTCCTGAACAAATTATTATTCCGTTATTACCTATTCCAAATATGGCAGAACCAATTAATAATATTACTGTTTCTCATAACAAAAAGCTTTCTAAAGATTGGTTTCGAGAATTTTTACTTCCTCAAGCAATAGAAAAATTAGAAAGGTCCATTTCACCTTTGAGAAAAAATTCTGGAAAATTAATTATCCTTGATGGGAGAGCAAAAAAAAGAAAATGGGGCAGGTTAATTTTGCAAAGTATACAACCTTCAAAACAAATAAATTATATGCTTCCGTTCGATTAGGTTATTATTCAGAAAATATCTTTAATTATGGGAGAAGCAAAAAGGAGGAAAGACTTAGGTCTGCCTCCAAAAAAGAATAATACTGAATCTCAATTAGATCAATCAGCTAGATTATTTTCATGGCTACCTTTAACTATTAATCAGAGAGATAATTTAATTAAATTAAGTATAAAAACTAGTTGGTATGGAATTGGAGGTTTAGTCATTTTGTGGATATTTGTCAGATTTATTGGACCTGCTGCAGGATGGTGGACTCCGGCTGATTCACTTTGAACTTACGCTACTGTTTTAATGTCATTTGCAATTACTTCATTTTCTTGATTCTTATTATTTAATACTTCCATTGAATTAGAACTTACCTCAGTACCTTCTGTCAGTTTGTTTTTTACAATAGATTCTACTTTATTTTTTATTTCTAAGTTTTGGTCTAACCAAATAATAGTATTATCCCTTCCTTGTCCAATATTTTCACCTTCATAACTATACCAAGCCCCTCTTCTAATTATAATGTTAGATTCTTCTGCTAAATCTAATAAGCATCCAGTTGTACTAATTCCTTTGCCAAATAGAATATCAAATTCCGCAATTCTAAATGGAGGGGCAACTTTGTTTTTGGCTACTTTTACTTTCGCTCTTATGCCATATTCTTCTGTCCCTCTTTTTAGAGTCTGAATTCTCCGAATATCGAGTCTTACTGAAGCATAAAATTTTAATGCATTGCCCCCTGTAGTTGTTTCTGGATTTCCATATGTGACACCAATTTTTAGACGTAGTTGATTGAGAAATATTACTGTACATCCCGATTTTCCAATATTGCCGGTTATCTTCCTCATCGCCTGACTCATTAGTCTGGCTTGGCTTCCTATTACGTGATCTCCCATTTCTCCTTCTATTTCTGCTCTGGGAGTAAGCGCTGCTACCGAGTCAACAACGACGAGGTCGACAGCAGTTGATCTTATGAGCTGATCAACTATTTCTAAAGCCATCTCACCTGTATCTGGTTGCGAGACTAGTAAATTTTCCACATCGACGCCAAGAGATGCAGCATAGACTGGATCTAAAGCATGTTCAGCATCAACAAATGCAGCTATTCCGCCATTTTTTTGAACTTCAGCTATTGCGTGGAGCGTAAGTGTTGTTTTTCCTGAACTTTCAGGCCCGTATACTTCCACTACTCTTCCTTTTGGATATCCTCCTCCTAAGGCTAAATCTAATGTAAGGGCTCCTGTAGATATTGTTTCTACTTTCATTCTTGAAGCATCTCCTAGCCTCATGATTGATCCTCTTCCAAAGTTTCTTTCTATCTGACCTAAGACTAGATTTAATGCTTTGTCTTTTTCTTTAGATGCGGATTCTTTTGAATCTTTTTTTCTTCTTTCTTCAAAACTCATTTTTTTATGTTTATTGATAAATTCTTATAGTTATTTTAAATCTAGATTTTCTTAATTAATCCAAATTTAATAATTACAAATATTAGTACAAGCGTACTCTAGCCGAAGATATTTATATTGCAAGCAATTCTTCTAAACTCTCTAATTTTAATAATTTAATTTCATAGGGCAAATTAATTCTGTCTATATCTTTCAGATAGCCCCAATCAGCTAAAAAACAAGGAATATCCTTTGTGAGTGTATTTTGTTTTAAATCAATTAGTGTTTTTTTTCTATCTTCTAGAAAACCTATGATTTCGTATTCCTTAGATAATCTTGAGGCAATCTCAACTTTTGTTCCTGATTCATAACCAAAAATTAATTCAGGAAGTATGTTTAATTTCTCAAGAATCTTTGCTGCGAATACCCTCCCTTTTGTTGTGATGATTCCAGTCTCTATTTTTTCTTTTTTTATTTTTTCTATAAAATTTATAACTTCATCAAATGGGCTATGTAATTTTATCCAGTTATCAAAATTTTGATCTATTTGGTATTGTCTAGCTTCATTAAGGTATTTTTGTAAGTCTTCGGCAGCCCAAGAATTATCAAATAAAATTTTTTGACAATTCTGATGATATTTATTTTGGAAATCTATTTTATTGTCGTTGTTGAGAGGACTTTCTACTTTGATAATTTCGTGGACAATGATTAACATCTCCCATCCATATTTAACCCAGGGTCTCATTTCTTTGAAAGTACTCGAAACTTGTTTATGAAGATTTTGGTCAATTACAATATTTGGAGTATTTAAAAATTTTTCAAATGCTAATAATGAACTATGCCAATATTCTTTCATTCCATCAACTATAACTCCATCAAAATCAAATAAAAATAATTTTTTAGAGTACACTCAGCTAAATTTTTAGAAACTGGGCCGCTAGGATTCGAACCTAGGAATGTCGAGACCAAAACCCGATGCCTTACCACTTGGCGACGGCCCAATGAAACTTTATTTTAATACATTACTAGATTTTTTTCTATCAAAAAATATAAATTTTGTATTCTAGATTTTCTTTAGGAGTTTTTTTAATTGATTCAAATCAGTCGAATTTTCTGATTTTCCATGGTTTAAGCAAAATTTTTGCTTTTTTGATTGCCAAAGCCATTTTTTCTGGATATTCATGTAATTTTTTATTATTGTTGTTCGCGTATTCAAGAAGTGGTTTCATTATTTGCCTAGCAGAACTCCCAAATGCAATCCCATCGGGAAAATTATCTTTTTTTAAAAATTCATGAGTTTTTCCATTTGTTCCTCCGGCTAATTGAATTAAACCTGGGGGGAGATCAGATCCTATATTTTCCCATAATTTAACTGTATCTTTTCCCGTTGTGGGAGCAAGATCCCCAGACATTGGTCTGCCATCAAGCTGCCAAATAAGCGGTACATTATGTTCAACAAGAATTTCATATATATTCCAGAGTGCTTTGGAAAGATCTTTGGGATCTTGTTGGGATTGATTTAATCCGCAACTCACAGATATTTTTTCAAATTTTATTTCTGAGGTCTTGAGAATATTTGCCACATTAATAAAAGAATCTATTCGATTGATTTCGGTATGAATTTCTACTGCATCAGGATTAATTGTTTGTAAAATTTTGGGTAAATCATTTTGTGACAAATTATATTCATATTCAGAAATTAAATTTAGGGGGCAACTACTTATACATCTTCCACACCCATAACATTTATTTTTCTTGATACCAGAAAAATCAATTGCAGATGTAGGGCAAATCTTCTCACATGGTCTCGGACAATTATGAGGGCATTTCAATGGATCAAACGTTGCTTTGCGAAAATGTATATCTTTCCCATCACTAATACTTATCATTAATCCAGGAGATGCCCCAAAAATTTCTTTCGCCCACTTGATACCATTTCTCGCAGCTTTAACTATTGATTGGTCAGCAGCAACATCAATATAATCAACTCCAGCAGCTGAATAAATAGCACATAAATCTTCTATGGCGACAATATCTTCATTACTCGCCCCACAAATTAATTTAACCCATTTATCTGCTCCTCTTTTATTTGTTTCTAATAACTCAGTTTCAGAATTCATTCAGAATATAATCATTTAAAGGTTTCCATTCAAGTTTTCTAGAACCACCCATTTCAATAACTATTTTGAGTTTATTATCTTTTGTACAGATTTGCATTAAGCTCTCTAACTCAGACTGCGATAAGACTTGACCTTCTAAAAGCCATAGTAATTTATTCTTATCATTTTCATTAAAAAGTTCAGAAGCTTGAGGAATAACTTGCTGAACTTCTCCAAGAGCTCCATTCCTTCCTATGTTTTGATGACCGAGATGTGGCGGTCTTACACCATGTAATTTGAGTAAAAATACTTCAGGATCTCCTAATCCTCTTGCAGAGGTTATGTAAGTTTTAAACCCTTTAGCTCGCATTCTTCTTAAAAGACGAGTCTCATAACCACCCTCTAGAGGAGCAAACATAGCTAAACATTTATTTTCATGTAAATCGTTATGAAACTTTTTCCCCGAAAGAAGTAATGGCATAAAAATTCCTTTTTTTCTATATTATTTCATTTTACGGTACTTGATGATGTAGAATTTATTTCTGGTGAATTTTTTTTAAGCTCACAAGCTAGCCGAGCCTCTGAATGATTCACGTTTTTAGCGTTTCGTTAAAAATCTGGGACGGGTTTAGCCCAAAGAGAAACTTTCGATTTGTAGAAAAGTCTCAACCCTAATTATTAAATTGCATTTTTTGATTATCTAACCTTTTGAAATTTACAAAGGTTTTTATAATTTTTAAAAAATTAATTACGAGCTAGCCTAATCAAGTCTTATGTCTTTAGGAATTTTAGGAAAAAAATTGGGCATGTCCCAATTATTTGATGACGATGGAAATGCGGTGCCAGTGACTCTCATTGAAGCTGGTCCTTGTCGTGTCACACAATTGAAAACCTCAACTTTGGATGGTTATACCGCTATTCAAATAGGTTACGGTGTAACAAAAGATAAGCATTTGAGTAAACCTGAGAAAGGACATCTACTAAAATCAGGTGAAACACTTTTAAAACATTTAAAAGAATATAGAGTCGAAGAGAGTGCTACCTATGAGATTGGAAAAGAAATAACTGTTACAAATTTTGAGGTCGGTCAGAAAGTCGACATTAGCGGAAAATCTATGGGTAGAGGTTTTTCTGGATATCAAAAAAGACATGGTTTTAGTAGAGGACCTATGAGTCATGGTTCCAAAAATCATAGAGCCCCAGGATCCACAGGGGCTGGAACAACACCAGGGAGAATTTATCCTGGTAAAAGGATGGCAGGAAGATATGGAGGGAAAAAAATCACAACAAAAGGTTTACTAGTGGTCAAAATTGATGATCAGAAAAATTTGCTTGTAGTAAAAGGTTCCGTACCAGGTAAACCTGGCTCGATAGTAAATATCATCCCTAATAATGTTGTAGGTAATAAAGGAGGAGCAAAATCATGACAACTCTAGAAACTTTAAAATGGGATGGCAAAAAAGCTGGTAACATTTCAATTGACTTAAAAGTTGCTAAGGAGACTTCTTCTGCCGATTTAATCCATAGAGCTGTTCTTAGACAATTAGCTAACAAAAGACAAGGCACTGCATCTACTTTGACAAGGTCTGAAGTTCGTGGAGGCGGCAGGAAACCATATAAGCAGAAGGGTACAGGTAGAGCTCGTCAAGGATCAATTAGGACTCCATTAAGACCAGGAGGCGGAGTAATTTTTGGTCCTAAACCACGTTCGTATAATCTTGATATGAATCGAAAAGAAAGAAGATTAGCACTTCGAACAGCACTAATGTCTAGGATTACTGATATCAAAACTGTGGAAGATTTTGGTTCTACAATAGACCAACCAAAAACTAGTGAGATAATTAATGGTCTTTCTAGATTAGGAATAGAAAAAACAGAAAAGGTTTTAGTTATTCTTGATAATCCCTCTGACGTTATCAAAAAATCTATCAACAACATTGAAAAGGTTAAATTAATTGCTGCTGATCAATTAAATGTTTTTGATATTCTTAATGCTAATAAGTTAGTTATTGGTCAATCAGCAATCAATAAAATTCAGGAGGTTTATGCATCATGAGTAAATTATTTGATTCTCGTTTAGCAGATATAATTCGTAAACCTGTAATTACAGAAAAAGCGACAAATGCTCTTGACCTTAATCAATATACTTTTGAGGTAGATCATAGAGCGGCAAAGCCTCAGATAAAGTCAGCAATTGAGGCCTTGTTTAGTGTTAAAGTTATAGGAATAAACACTATGAATCCTCCAAGGAGAACAAGAAGAGTCGGTAAGTTCTCTGGGAAACGTTCTCAAGTCAAAAAGGCAATTGTCCGTCTTGCTGAAGGAGACAAAATTCAACTATTTCCAGAATCTTAAGAAGTATTTATTATGGCTATTCGTAAATTCAAACCCTATACACCTGGAACTAGACAAAGAGTTGTAACTGACTTTAGTGAGATTACAGGTTCAAAACCAGAAAGATCATTAATAGTTTCTAAACATAGAAATAAAGGTAGAAATAATAGAGGAGTGATAACGTGTCGTCACAGAGGAGGAGGACATAAAAGGCAATATAGATTGATAGATTTTAAAAGAGACAAAAAAAATATTAATGCTAAGGTTGCAGCTATTCATTATGATCCTCATAGAAATGCTAGACTTGCACTTTTATTTTATGAAGACGGAGAGAAAAGATATATAATTGCACCTGCTGGAATAAAAGTTGGTCAAAATGTTATTTCAGGTGAAGGTGTTCCAATTGAAGAAGGGAATGCAATGCCCCTCTCTTCTATGCCTTTGGGATCGAGTGTTCATTGTGTAGAACTATATGCTGGCAGAGGTGCTCAAATGGTCAGATCTGCAGGAGCTAGTGCACAACTAATGGCGAAAGAAGGAGATTATGTCGCTTTAAAGCTTCCATCTACTGAAGTTCGACTTGTGCGCAAGGAATGTTATGCAACTTTGGGTGAAGTGGGTAATTCGGAAATACGTAATACTAGCTTAGGAAAAGCAGGTAGAAGAAGATGGTTAGGTAGAAGACCTCAAGTAAGAGGCAGTGTCATGAATCCATGTGATCATCCACATGGAGGAGGAGAGGGAAAAGCTCCTATTGGTAGGGCAGGCCCTGTAACTCCTTGGGGTAAGGCAGCGCTTGGACTAAAGACACGTAAGAAAAACAAACTAAGTAACAAATTAGTTGTCCGAAAACGTCGTCGTATTTCTAAGAGAAGTAGAGGGGGAAGAGATTCTTGATTACTACTATTTCTATTTCTATTTCTATTTTATAAATTATGGGACGTTCATTAAAAAAAGGGCCTTTTATAGCAGATAGTTTGCTTAAAAAGGTAGAAAAACAAAATACTGATAATGATAAATCAGTTATCAAAACATGGTCTAGATCTTCTACTATCCTTCCTGTAATGATTGGACATACAATAGCTGTTCATAATGGTAAGGCCCATATACCAGTATTTATAACTGAACAAATGATTGGCCATAAATTAGGTGAATTTGCTCCTACTAGAACCTATCGTGGCCACTTGAGAGATAAAAAGGGGGCAAGATAAATGAAAAAAACAACTGAAATGACAAAAACAGCTATTGCTCACGGTAAGTATATTCGTGGTTCTGCATCAAAAGTAAGAAGAGTTCTCGATCAAATTAGAGGTAGATCTTATAGAGAAGCACTTATTATGTTGGAATTTATGCCATATAGATCTACCGATCCTATCACCAAGGTTTTAAGATCTGCAGTAGCTAATGCTGAACATAACTTGGGTATGGAACCCTCCTCTCTAGTAATATCTTCAGCCTCGGCAGATAATGGTCCGGTGATGAAAAGGTTCAGACCAAGAGCTCAAGGTAGAGCTTTCTCTATCAAAAAACAGACTTGCCATATTAGCATTTCTGTTGAATCTGCTCCTAATCAAACTAATACAGAGGCACAAAACTAATGGGCAATAAAATTAATCCAACTGGGCTTAGGTTAGGAATTACACAAGAACATCGTTCCAAATGGTTCGCTACTTCTAAAACTTATCCAACGCTTCTACAAGAAGATTATAAAATTCGTACTTTTATCCAAAAGAAATATAGTTCAGCTGGAATTAGTGATGTTCTAATTGCTAGGAAAGCAGATCAGTTAGAACTTGAATTGAAAACAGCTAGACCTGGAGTGATTGTAGGAAGGCAAGGAAGTGGTATTGAGGAATTGAGATCAGGTATACAAAAAACTATAGGAGATAGAACAAGGCAAGTTCGAATTAATGTAGTTGAAGTGGAGAGAGTTGATGCGGATGCATACTTACTTGCTGAATACATAGCACAACAATTAGAAAAAAGAGTTGCCTTTAGAAGAACTATAAGGATGGCTTTACAAAGAGCACAAAGGGCTGGGGTTCTTGGCTTGAAAGTACAAGTAGGAGGCAGACTTAATGGTGCAGAAATAGCTAGAACAGAGTGGACTAGAGAAGGTAGGGTTCCTCTTCATACTCTGAGAGCTGAGGTTGATTACGCCCTACGAGAAGCAAATACAACTTATGGTGTTTTGGGAATTAAAGTGTGGGTTTTCAAAGGGGAAGTTCTTCCGAAAGAAGAACAAACTATTCCTGTTGGAGCTATCCCAAGAAGGAAAGGTAGTCGAAAACCTCAGCAATTTGAGGATCGTTCAAATGAGAATTCATAGGAGGTATTAAAATGCTTAGTCCAAAACGTACTAAATTTCGAAAACAGCATAGAGGCAGAATGAAAGGCATTGCTTCTAAGGGTAATACAATTGCATTTGGTCAATTTGCCCTTCAAGCACAAGATTGTGGGTGGGTTACTGCTCGTCAGATTGAAGCTAGCAGAAGAGCAATGACAAGGTATGTGAAACGTGGTGGAAAAATATGGATTCGCATCTTTCCAGATAAACCAGTTACTATGAGACCTGCTGAAACTAGGATGGGATCAGGTAAAGGTAATCCAGAGTTTTGGGTAGCTGTTGTAAAACCTGGAAGAATTTTATTTGAAATGGGAGGTGAAGAGATTACAGAAGAAATTGCCAAAGAAGCTATGCGCTTAGCTCAATACAAATTACCAGTAAAAACAAAATTTATTACTAGTGATAAAAAACTAACTTGTGACTCATTAGGAGAATCAAAGGTTCAGAAAGGATCAACAGAGGAGGTTAAAAAATGAAAAACTCAGAATCTATAAAAGAATTTAAAAAGTTAAATTCTTCTCAAATGACAGAAAAAATTGACCAATTACGCAAGGATCTCTTTGACTTAAGATTCAAACAGGCAACAAGACAGCTTAATGAAACTCATAAATTTAAAACTATAAAGAAACAAGTTGCACAATTACTTACTCTTAGTAAAACTCAATCCACTTCCCAAAAAACCGCTGATTAATCATTACTATGGCACTTAAAGAAAGAATTGGTACTGTTGTAAGCGACAAAATGGACAAAACAGTTGTTGTTGCCGTAATCAATAGATACCCACATCCAACTTATAAAAAGATTGTAAGTAAAACTACTCGCTACAAAGCTCATGATCCTGAAAACACCTGTGTTTTGGGAGATAGGGTTAAAATAAAAGAAACAAGACCTCTAAGCGCTCATAAAAGATGGGCAATAGAGGAAATTCTAAACAAAACAATTAAGAACAAGGAGGATAAAAAATGATTCAACAAGAAACCTATTTAACTGTTGCTGATAACAGTGGTGCTAAAAGGCTTCAATGTATAAGAGTGCTAGGTTCAAACAGAAGATATGCACATGTAGGAGATGTAGTAGTTGCATCAGTCAAAGACGCTTTGCCAAATATGGGGGTAAAAAAATCAGATGTAGTTAAAGCAGTTATTGTTAGGACAAGGCATACTTTAAGAAGAAATACAGGAAACTCAATTCGTTTTGATGATAATGCAGCTGTTTTGATTAATGAAGATAAAAATCCAAAAGGTACAAGAGTCTTTGGTCCAGTAGCAAGGGAATTACGCGATAAGAATTTTACAAAGATTGTTTCATTAGCTCCGGAGGTTATCTAAATGTTGGACTCAATTAAACAAAAGAAAAATCTCAAACGAATAAAAATGAGAATCAAAACAGGAGATTTAGTCAAAGTTATAAATGGCAAAGAAAAGGGAAAAACTGGTGAGGTTTTAAAAACTATTCCCCTAGAGAATAGAGTTGTTGTAAAGGGAATTAATCTGAGGACAAAACATGTTAAACCTACTCAAGAAGGTGAAAGTGGGAGAATATTGACAGAAGAAGCATCATTACATGCCTCTAACGTAATGTTTTTTTCAAAGGATAAAAATCTAATTAGTAAAATAGAATATTTTATTGACAAAGAAGGAGTTAAAAAAAGGAGATTAAAAAAAACTGGTGAACTAATTGATTAAATTTTTCATCCAAAACGAGATTTTCAATTTTCTTATTACACAATTCTGACAAAGACCAGAATTAATTCCAAAAATTATGACTCTTAAAACTCGCTACAAAGAAGCAATAAGACCAAAGCTTTTAAAAGATCTTGGTCTTAAAAATATTCATCAAGTACCCAAGGTTATTAAAGTTAACGTAAATAGAGGTCTTGGAGAAGCTGCTTCAAATTCAAAGGCTTTAGAAGCATCTTTAAATGAGATGGCAACTATTACTGGACAAAAAGCCTTAGTTACAAGATCTAAAAAAGCAATTGCAGGCTTTAAAATTAGGGAAGGTATGGCAATCGGTTGTACAGTGACCTTAAGGGGTGACAGAATGTATTCTTTTTTAGAAAGATTTATAAATCTAGCATTACCAAGAATTAGAGACTTTAGAGGTGTCAATCCTAAAAGTTTTGATGGGAGAGGTAATTATACTTTAGGAGTTAAAGAACAATTGATATTCCCTGAAATCTCATTTGATAAAATTGATTCAATTAGAGGAATGGATATAACAATTGTCACCAGCGCCTCAAACGATCAAGAAGGTAAAGCTCTCCTGAAAGAGCTTGGAATGCCTTTTAGTAATTAACTTTATAAACATGTCAAATCACGATCCAATTTCAGATATGCTTACTCGTATAAGAAATGCGAGTCAAAAAAAGCATACATCAACTTCAATTCCAGCTTCAAGAATGATCTTAAATATAGCTAAAGTACTCCAAAAGGAGGGCTTCATAGCAGATATTAATGAGGAAGGGGATGGCTATGAGTCAAAAATAGTTCTTGGTCTTAAATATAGTGGGAAAAATAGATTTCCCACCATCAGGTCTATGCAAAGAGTAAGTAAACCCGGATTGAGAGTTTATAAAAATACAAAAGGGTTACCAAAAGTTCTTGGGGGTCTTGGAGTTGCTATAGTATCAACCTCAAAGGGTGTAATGAGCGACCGTGATGCTAGAAAACAAGGCATCGGTGGCGAAGTTCTTTGTTATGTTTATTAAGGAGAATTAATTATGTCAAGAATTGGAAAATGTCCGGTACAAATACCAGACAAAGTATCTGTTGATATCAATGGTTTAAGCATTACTGTAAAGGGTCCAAAAGGGGAACTAAAAAGACTGATGCCTGAAGGTGTAAATTTTGATCAGAAAGAAAATCAGATTGTTGTTACTCCCGCAACTTCGAAAAGATATTCAAGGGAAAGGCATGGTCTTTGTAGAACATTAATTTCAAATATGGTGTTAGGAGTTACTGAAGGCTACACAAAGAAATTAGAGATAGTAGGTGTTGGATCTAGGGCTCAAGTGAAAGGAAAAAATTTAGTAGTAAGTGCTGGATATAGTCATCCAGTAGAAATGACCCCCCCCGATGGTATAACATACAAAGTTGAAAGTAATACAAATGTAACTGTATCTGGAATTGATAAAGAAATTGTTGGTAACGAAGCAGCAAAAATCAGATCAATCAGACCTCCAGAACCCTACAAAGGTAAAGGTATTAAATACCAAGATGAGAGAATCATCAGAAAAGCTGGTAAATCCGGCAAAAAATAATTGCTTTAAAAATCATGGCTAAAATTTCAAGGAAACTTCAAACTCAAAAAAGGCATAAAAGATTAAGGCGTTACTTAATTGGTAGTAAAGTACGTCCAAGATTAGCTGTTTTCCGTTCAAATAATCATATTTATGCTCAAGTAATAGATGATAATGCACAACAAACTATATGCTCTGCATCTACCGTCGATAAAGAACTTAAGGAAGATGTAAAAAAACTCTCCCCTAACTGCAGTTCTTCTTCAATTGTCGGAAAGTTATTAGCTAAACGAGCTATTAAGAAAGGGGTTAAACAAGTAATTTTTGATCGAGGGGGGAATCTATACCATGGGAGAGTTAAAGCTCTAGCAGATGCGGCCCGTGATGAAGGCTTGAATTTCTAAATATTTATTTTTATCATGACAGACACTCCAACAAAACAAGAAAATCAGTCAAAGACTGGAAACTCACCCTCATCTAATCTTAATGAGCAGAGAAGAGGTAATCGAAATAATGATCGAAAAAGAAATCGAAGAAGTGATTCTAAAAATGAAAGGGATTCTGAGTGGCAAGAAAGAGTTGTTCAAATCAGAAGGGTATCTAAAACAGTAAAAGGTGGAAAAAAAATGAGTTTTAGAGCAATAGTTGTTGTTGGTAATGAGAAAGGGCAAGTAGGGGTAGGAGTTGGTAAGGCAGGGGATGTTATTGGAGCAGTAAGAAAAGGAGTTTCAGATGGGAAAAAACATCTTGTTAGAGTACCTTTAACTCCAAATAACTCAATACCTACTTTATCTATAGGCACTAATGGGGCTGCAAATGTACTGATTAGACCTGCCGCACCTGGTACTGGTGTAATTGCAGGGGGCTCAATAAGGACTGTTTTAGAATTAGCAGGTATAAAAAATGTCTTAGCTAAAAGATTGGGTAGTAAAACTCCCTTAAATAATGCTAGAGCTGCGATGATTGCTCTTTCCCAATTAAGAACACACAAATCTGCCTCTAGGGAGAGAGGGATTCCTCTTGAACAGCTTTACTCTTGAAAATTATGACTTCAACATTAAATACATTAAAATCAAATACTGGTTCCAGAAAGAAAAAATTAAGGAAAGGTAGAGGAATAGCAGCGGGCCAGGGGGCTTCTTGTGGTTTTGGTATGCGGGGACAGAAATCTCGATCAGGAAGACCTACTCGACCAGGATTTGAAGGTGGTCAAATGCCTCTTTATCGAAGAGTTCCAAAGTTAAAGCACTTTGAAATTATTAATCAAAAAAATTTCTCAATAGTTAATTTAAGTAAATTAAATGATTTTAAAGATGGTGAAATCGTCAATTTAGATTCGCTAGTCAAAAAAAAGGTTATTTTTAAGCCGAAATTTCCTCTTAAAATTTTAGGTAATGGAGAAGTTAAAGTGAAATTAAAAGTTCAAGCTCATGCATTAACCAAAATTGCTAAAGAAAAAATAGAAGCTGCAGGTGGATCTTGCGAAATAATTAATAATAAATAAATTCCATTAAAAATTTAATTTTAATTGCCGATGTTAGTTAACAAAAGTAGAAATCCTAGTGCTTCAGAAATAATCACTCAATTATTTTTAAATAAAGAGTTAAGGAATAGAGTTTTAACAACTTTGGGACTTCTGCTTTTAGTCCGACTAGGTATATACATACCAATGCCTGGGATAGATAGAGTTGCTTTTAAAAGTTTCATAGATCAAGGTGGGCAATTAATAGGTTTTTTAGATATTTTTACTGGTGGAGGAATTTCAACTTTAGGAATATTTGCACTTGGGATTTTACCTTTCATTAATGCGTCTATTATTATTCAACTATTAACTGCCTCATTACCTGTTCTTGAAGATTTACAGAAAAATGAGGGGGAAGCAGGTAGAAGAAAAATTGCTCAAATAACTAGATATGTGTCCTTGGGATGGGGATTTTTACAAAGTATTATATTTTCTTTGATTTTAAGACAGTATGCAATCGAAGGTATAAGTGAAACTGCTTTTGTGTTGCAAACATCTATCGCGTTAGTAACAGGCTCAATGATAGTAATGTGGTTTAGTGAAATTATTACAGAAAAAGGAATAGGTCAAGGCGCTTCATTAGTTATTTTCTTAAATATTGTTGCTACATTGCCAAAAGCTTTAAGTTCAACTATTGAAAAAGCACAAACTGGGGATCGAGGAGATGTTTTAGGAATAGCTGTCTTGCTCGGAGTCTTTTTATTAACAATTGTGGGAATAATTTTTGTTCAAGAAGGAGCAAGACGTATACCAATTGTTAGCGCTAAAAGACAGATTGGAAATTCCTCGTTACTTCCAACAAGACAAAGTTATTTACCCTTAAAGTTGAATGCTGGAGGCGTTATGCCGATAATCTTTGCCTCTGCCTTGATATTTTTACCAATAACAGTGGCAAACGTTACTGGCAATCCAATTCTGATTAAAATAGCTGGCAGTTTGAATCCAGGTTCTTCTAATCCATGGCCATATGCATTAACGTTTTTCGCTTTGATTTTAGGTTTCTCATATTTTTATGCCTCTCTTACAATTAATCCAGTTGATGTGGCATCTAATTTAAAAAAGGGAGGAGTAGCCATACCTGGAGTAAGACCTGGCACTAATACGGCAAATTACTTATCAGGAATTCAAAATAGGCTCACATTATTAGGAGGACTATTTTTAGGATCAGTAGCTATCATACCTGCAGCTGTTGAGAGAGCAACCAATGTTCAAACATTTCAAGGTTTAGGAGCAACTTCGCTATTGATTCTTGTAGGCGTTGCGATCGATACTGCTAAACAAATTCAAACTTATGTAATTTCTCAGAGGTATGAAGGACTAGTTAATAATTAATGAAAAAACATTTGCTATTTTTAGGTCCCCCTGGAGCAGGGAAAGGTACCCAGGCTGCACTCTTAAGTGAAGCTAATTCTTATTTACATCTATCGACTGGAGAATTATTAAGAAAAGAAATTGATTTGGATACAGATTTGGGAAAACAAGTAAAAGATATTATGAATAAGGGCGAACTTGTTAACGATCAATTAGTTTTAGAAATTGTTAAGAAGAATTTGGATAAATATAATAAAGGTTGGATTTTAGATGGATATCCTAGGAATTTGTCTCAAGTGAATTCTTTAAGTAATGTCTTAAGGGATATAAATCAACCTCTAGAGATTGTATTTTATTTAGATATTGAAGATGAAGTTTTAATAGAGCGTTTACTTATGAGGGGTAGAAAAGATGATAATGAAGAAACTATTAAAACAAGATTAAAAATTTATAAGGAAACGACAGAACCTTTAATTGAACACTATAAAAGTCTCTCTTTGTTAGAAAATATTAATGCAGATGGAGATCTAAAAACAATTGCAGCAGAAATAAAACAAAAAATGGCTTGATGATGATGTAGAATATGAAATTAACATTTTATGAGAAAACCTTATGAAGGTTAGAGCCTCAGTAAAAAAGATGTGTGACAAATGTCGTGTTATTCGTAGACATGGCAGGGTAATGGTTATTTGTACCGCGAGCCCTAGACATAAACAACGTCAAGGTTAATCTTTGATGACATTTAATTAAAAACCTTTTACTATTCGAAACAAGTGGCCAGGATTGCAGGAATTGACATACCTCGTGAAAAACGAGTTGAAGTTGCACTAACATACATCTATGGAATTGGTCTAACCAGATCAAAATTAATCCTTTCAAATACAGGAATTAATCCTGATATTCGAGTAAAAGATTTATCAGACAGCGATGTACAAAAATTAAGAGTAGCTGCAGAAGATTTTACCGTTGAGGGTGATTTACGCAGACAAGAAGGAATGGCTTTGAAACGCTTGCAAGATATTGGTTGTGTTCGAGGTAGGAGACATAGAATGAGTCTTCCAGTAAGGGGTCAGAGAACAAGAACTAATGCTAGAACAAGAAGAGGCTCAAGAAAAACAGTTGCAGGAAGAAAAAAATAATTAATTAAAAAAGAAACTAAACTTATTTATCTAAACTCTTATGGCAACTCCAGTTAAAAAAACAGGTTCAAAGAAATCAAAGAAAAATGTACCAAATGGTGTAGTACATATTCAAAGTACCTTTAATAATACTATCGTATCCATTTCTGATACATCAGGACATGTGATTTCTTGGTCTTCTGCAGGAGCAAGCGGGTTTAAAGGTGCACGAAAAGGAACTCCATTCGCTGCTCAAACAGCAGCTGAAGCCGCAGCTAAAAGAGCGCTTGATCAAGGGATGAGACAAATAGAAGTATTAGTGAGAGGACCTGGCTCAGGTAGGGAAACCGCCATAAGAGCTTTACAAGTTGCCGGTTTAGAAATAACTCTAATAAGAGATGTAACTCCATTACCTCACAATGGATGCAGAAGACCTAAGCGTAGACGCGTTTAGAACTTAACCATCCCCCACCCCAAACTTTCAACCTTTTTTTTTCCGTGTTGCAGTATCAGATTGACAGAATTGATCATCAAACAGCAGATGATCGCTCCCAAACAGGAACATTTTTAATTGGCCCCTTGGAAAGAGGACAAGCTACAACTCTTGGCAACTCTTTAAGAAGAGTTCTTATGGGAGGCCTTGAAGGAAGTGCTGTTACTGCTGTAAGAATTGCAGGAATTAATCATGAATATGCTACTATTCCTGGTGTTAGAGAGGATGTTCTTGATATTCTTTTAAATTGCAAACAACTTTCTATTAATAGTTCCAACCCAGAATTGGAGATCGGAAGATTAGTTGTTAATGGTCCAATGGAAGTAAAGGCAAATGATATTCAATTTTCTTCTCAAGTTGAAATTGTTGATGGGGATAAGCCTATCGCAACTATTCAAGATGGACATAATCTAGAGCTTGAAATTCATGTTGAAAGAGGCATAGGTTATAGACCTGTAGATCGCAGAAATCAAGAAACTACATCCATTGATTTGCTTCAAATTGATGCCGTATTTATGCCTGTAAAGAGAGTTAATTTCACAATAGATGAAACTGCCGTTGCTGAGGGAGGAACTGGAAGAGAAAGGTTAACTATGGAAGTTGTCACAGATGGTTCAACAAGCCCTGATGATGCGATAGCAGAAGCTGCAAATCAATTGATTGAGCTCTTTCAGCCCCTAGCAACTGTTACAATGGTCGAAGAAATTCCTGAAGAACCAGAGCCATCTCCAGAAGCTCAAATCCCATTAGAAGAACTTAATTTGTCTGTTAGAGCATATAATTGCTTAAAAAGGGCTCAAGTTAATTCTGTTTCAGATTTAATGGGATTTAGTTATGAAGATCTTTTAGAAATAAAGAACTTTGGCTCGAAATCTGCAGATGAGGTTATTGAAGCTCTTGAACGAATAGGGATTTCAATTCCACAAAGCAGGACATCTGTTTAACAAACTTTTGAGATTATGAGACATCAACTTAGAGTCCCTCTTTTAAGCAAACCCGCTGATCAAAGGAAAGCGCTCCTTAGAGGCTTAACTACACAACTTATCAGAGAAGGTAGAGTTACTACCACGAAAGCGAGAGCTAAAGCTTTAAGAAATGAAGCTGAAAGAATGATTTCTTTAGCAAAAGAGGGTAGTTTATCTGCTAGAAGAAGAGCTATTGGATACATTTATGATAAGAAGCTAGTACATTCATTATTCGAAAAAGCTCAAGAAAGATATGGTGATAGAGAGGGTGGATATACAAGAATAGTCAGAACTGTTGCAAGAAAAGGTGATAATGCCCAAATGGCGATAATTGAACTTGTTTAAAGCGAAATAAATAAATACTTAAAACGTAAAATTTAACTTTTGAAAAGAGTAGCTTTGATAATCCAATACAATGGATCACATTTTTCAGGTTGGCAAAGACAGAAAAATGCAATAAGTGTTCAAGAGACTATAGAAATTGCTCTTTTCGAAGTATCAAATCAAATTATAAGAACATTTGCTGCTGGCAGAACAGATGCTGGAGTTCATGCCTCTGGCCAAGTAGTACATTTTGATATTGAGTTTGTAATTCCAAGTGATCGTTATGCAGATGTATTAAATAGTAGATTACCTAAGACAATTAGAATCTTAGAATCAGTAGAGGTGAAAAATAGTTGGCATGCCTGTTATTCTTCAGTTTATAGACATTATCGATATTTAATCAATAATAGTAAGATCCCAAATTTGTTTTTAAACAATTGGTCTTGGCATAGATATCAAAAATCTCTGGACGAGTTTTCAATGTCAAATGCATTGGATGGAATGATTGGGGAGCATGATTTTTTTGCTTTTCAAAAGACTGGAAGTAATAGAGCAACCTCTGTTACAACAATAAAATCAATTGAATTAGAAAGGAGTGAGGATTTGATAATGATAGATATAAAAGCTACAGGTTTTCTTTATGGAATGGTACGTTCAATAGTTGGTCAACTTGTTTTAGTAGGAGAAAAGAAAATTACCCCAGAAATTTTTAAAGATAGGTGGGTATCTAAAAAAAAATATGATGTTCGCGAATCAGCACCAGCCAATGGCTTATGTTTTGTAAACTCAATATATGAAGAAAATATTTTTAAAAGGATTAATAAAAACGATCTTTTCCCCAAATTTGTAATTAGAGGTTATTCCTAGCTTGGATGATTAATATACTCAAATTATATGTGTAGATAATCTTAAATTATTGTTTAATCTTCCTTCAATAATGTAGAATTAAAGACCGGTTAAATTTATTCTGATAAATTTTATAAATGAATAAAACAATTACTCCCTCTTTAGAAACTATTGAAAGAAGTTGGTTTTTAGTTGATGCTAAGGATAAGACACTTGGGAGGCTTGCTACTGATATAGCTTCTGTATTGCGAGGAAAAAACAAACCGACATTTACTCCTCATTTGGATACAGGAGATTTTGTTATTGTAATAAATGCTGAAAAAGTAGAAGTCACAGGTAAAAAAGCATCTCAGAAATTATATAGAAGACACTCTGGTAGACCAGGCGGAATGAAAGTTGAAAAATTTGAATCCCTTCAAGAAAGAATTCCTGAGAGAATAATTGAGCAGGCGGTTAAAGGAATGCTTCCTCACAATTCATTAGGTAGGCAGCAATTCAAGAAATTAAAAGTATATAAAGGATTAGATCATCCTCATGCTGCACAAAATCCTGTATCATTAAATAGCTAAGTTATAACTATGAATAGTCAAATAAAAAACAAGGCAGTTTATTGGGGTACTGGAAGAAGAAAAACTTCTGTAGCGAGAGTTCGTTTAATTCCAGGAAATGGCCAAATTAAAATAAACGGTCGCTCTGGTGATGACTACTTAAATTTCAACCCATCACATTTAAATGCAGTTAAAGCACCTTTGTTAACTTTAGGTCTTGAAAACTCTTATGATATATTTGTAAACGTTTTTGGTGGTGGTTTGACAGGTCAGGCAGATGCAATTAAGCAAGGAGCAGCTAGAGCTCTATGTGGCTTATCACCAGATAATAGGAAACCATTAAAAACAGAAGGTCATCTTAGTAGAGACCCCAGAGCAAAAGAAAGAAGGAAATATGGTCTTAAAAAAGCTAGAAAAGCCCCTCAATTCTCCAAACGTTAAATTTTTTATTATGCCTAAATCAGAAATTCATCCCAAATGGTATCCAGATGCAAAGGTTATTTGTAATGGAGAAGTCGTTATGACAACAGGTTCAACAAAGCCTGAACTACATGTTGATGTTTGGAGTGGAAATCATCCATTCTTTACCGGAACCCAGAAGATTCTTGATACAGAAGGTAGAGTTGATAGATTTATGAAGAAATATGGAATGGGTTCAGCTGATTCAGCTACTTCAAAAGAATCCAAAGAATCAAAAAAATAGAAATTTAAGAATCAAAAATTAAGCAAATTTTCAATTGGAATACACAACATTAATTGCAAGATTGAAAAATGCTTCTGAAAGTTTTATAAATTTGGAAACGCAGCTCGCTGATCCTGATATTGCAAATAATCCTAAAAAACTGGAATCAATAGCCAAAGAAAGAGCCAAGCTTGAACCTTTAGTAATAGATTTCAATCAATTGCTTGATACTGACAAACAAATTGACGATTCTAGGCAATTACTTAAAGATAATAGAAATGATAAAGATATGGAATCTTTAATCAATGAAGAATTATTCAATTTAGAAGACCTAAAGAATAAACTCATTCAAAAAGTAACAATTGCTTTATTGCCTAAGGATCCGCGAGATGAAAGAAGTGTAATGTTGGAAATTAGAGCTGGAGCAGGAGGAAATGAAGCTTGTATTTGGGCTGGTGATTTGGCAAGAATGTATGAAAGATATGGACAAAAAATTGGGTGGTCAGTAAAACCTATCAGTGCTTCTGAATCAGATATGGGAGGATTTAAAGAATTAGTTATTTCTGTAAAAGGAGATTCTGTTTATAGCCAATTAAAGTTTGAGGCGGGTGTGCATAGAGTTCAAAGAGTTCCAGCAACTGAATCTCAAGGTAGAGTACATACCTCTACTGCAACAGTTGCTGTTATGCCTGAGGCTGATCCAGTAGAAGTTAAGATTGATCCAACAGAGATAGAAATTGGTACAGCTAGATCAGGTGGTGCTGGTGGTCAAAATGTTAACAAGGTGGAAACTGCTATTGATCTTATTCACAAGCCGACGGGTATAAGAGTATTTTGTACTCAAGAAAGATCTCAGCTGCAAAATCGTGAGCGAGCTATGGAAATTCTAAGAGCTAAATTATATGAAATTCAATTAAAAGAAGCTAACGATAAAGAGAGGTCACAAAGACTTATGCAAGTTGGAAGTGGAGATAGAAGCGAAAAAATTAGAACTTATAATTTTAAGGACAATAGAACTACAGATCACAGATTGGGATCCAATTTTTCATTAGAGCCAATTCTAGCAGGACAATTAGATGAAGTTATTGATGCATGTTTAGCACAAGAACAGAAAAGATTGATGGAAGATTTTAATGAGAGTCAAAATTAAATTATTTTTATATTAGGCAGCTAAACCAATTACATATTTACTCCATTCTTTGTGTTTGCCAGAGTCTATTTGTCTTGTTGCTTCAAAATTAAGATTGCTTAATGGCCGATATGGTTTTCTTTTTAAAGGCATATTTGCTTCTTCTGGGGTCTTATTCCCTTTTTGGACATTGCATCGCAGGCATGCAGTAGTCACATTTTCCCAATTATCAGTTCCACCCCTGCTTCTTGGTAAAACATGATCTATGGATAAATCACTACCTCTATGGTTACAATATTGACATGAATTATTGTCTCTAAGAAGTATATTTTTTCTTGTAAGGGCTACTTCTCTGAAAGGAACTTTAACGTAGTAACGAAGTCTAATAACGGTAGGTAGATTTTGGCCAGAATGTATTGCGAATGTTTGATCTTCTTCTAAACTTTCTGCTTTACCTTTAATCATTAAAATTATTGCTCTTCGCCATGAAGTGATGTTTAAAGGTTCATAAGATGCATTTAAAACAAGAGTCTGGCCCATGCCAAAATTCAATTTACATGTCATGCTAGCGGTATATTTAAATAAACGCATATAAATGCATAAACGTTAATGCAAATTATCTTGAATAATAAAAAAAATAATCTTGATAATAGTCCAAGTTTTGAGGGAGAAATAGACCCAACTCAAAGAGCTTGGATAGAAGTAAGTGGTAAAGCAATAGAGGCAAACGTTAGGCAATTAATATCAAAATTAAAAAACAATTGTGAATTCATGGCAGTTGTTAAGGCTGATGGCTACGGACATGATGCAAAAGTTGTATCTGAAAGTGCGATTAAAGGTGGGGCTTCTCAATTAGGGGTAGCGACCTTAAAGGAGGGAATAAAACTACGTTCTTTTGGAATAAATGTTCCAATTCTTGTACTTGGTAATCTTTATGCAAAAAAAGATTTATTGACTTGTTTTAGAAATGATTTAATGCCCACTGTTAGTACTATTAGGGAATGTTTGATTTGCAACAACATTGGAAAGAGTAATGATTTAAAGTTTTCTATACATCTAAAAGTTGATACTGGGATGTCAAGACTGGGATTTGATTGTATTCAGTTTGTTCAACAGTTTGATAATATTAAATCGCTTGAAAATATTGCTATTAAGGGAATATATAGTCATCTTGCTTGCGCAGATGAAGATAATGCATTGAATCCTAAAAGTAGAACTCAATTACAAAGAAAAAAGTTTCTGGAATTATTGAATCTCATAAATATTGATAAGAAAAAAAATATCAAAATTCATCTAGCAAATTCTGCTGGGATGATTCTTGGCAAAGATTTTCATTTTGATATGGTTCGTGTTGGGTTGTCCATGTACGGTTATGAACCAGTAGTAAAGATAAATGAACAGTCATTTCTTAAACCGGCTTTATTTTTAAAGGCTAAAGTCACTTTTGTGCGAACAATTGAAAAAGGTATTGGAGTGAGTTATGGCAATAAATTTGTTTGTGATAGAAAAACAAAGTTAGCTGTCTTAAGTATCGGTTATGCAGATGGCATTATTAGAAATCTCTCTGGCAAAATAAGTTTGATTTATAATAAAAAACTTTATCCTCAGGTTGGATCCATAACAATGGATCAAATGATGGTAGATATTACAGATTCCGATGATATTAAAGTTGGTAGTACTATGCTGCTACTAGGATATCAAGGAAAGGAAGCAATTTCTCCGATTGATTGGGCAGATAAATGTAATAGTATTCCTTGGGAAATTCTTTGCTCTTTTAAAAATAGATTACCAAGAGTCCAAGTTGATTAGACATTTCGATTAAATAACTAATTTTGAATGTTTGCTGAAAAATTGATAATGTAGAAGAACTGGAGAGGTGGCTGAGTGGTTGAAAGCGGCTCCCTGCTAAGGAGTTACAGGAGGTAACTTTTGTCGAGGGTTCGAATCCCTCCCTCTCCGTATTTATTTGTTTAAAAATAAGTAGAGTATGCCAATATCTAAAAAACAAAAATTTTTGAATATATTTAAAATCGGATCGATACAGTTATCAATCGTTCTAATTATACTTTTTATCTTGGAATCTTTATCATTTTTAGTTTTAAGTTTCAAAAAAGGATTCAAAGATACGCTTCTTTATCATCCATTAGCGTGGAAAATTTATATTTCAAGAACAGAATCTGGAAGCCCAATTAATCTGGGTAATTTCAGTCCATTATCTCAAGAAAGATATCAACCAAATTCATCTTATGGTCCTCTTACAATAAATGATTGCGGTTTTATTGGTAATACTTCTATTCGCGAGAAGGATTGCAGTAAAATTTTAAAAAGCCAAAATTATTTCAAAGTTTTTTTACTAGGAGGAAGTTCTGCCGCAGGAGCAGGAGTTAACAGTAATGAAGAGACAATTTCAGCAATATTAGAGAACAAATTATTAAAACGTTATCCTTTGAAAAAAATAAAAGTAATTAATTTTGGAGCTGGTGCTAGTTATACATATAGGCAGTCTCAAATTATCAAAAGTGAAATAATAAATTACTATCCTGACATAATAATGTCTTTTGATGGTTTTAATGATGCTTGGTATTGGCAATATCAACATAATTTCCAAAACTTTAAACTTAAAAATAATAAACCAATTCCTAATTGGGCAGACTACTCTTATAAAAATTATCTTTTCAATCTAGGATTTCAAAATAAAAGAGGAAACTATCTATTACCTTATTTATTTAGAATAAGTAGGAAAATTAGTTCTCAATTCAATTCTAAAAATGATCCTTGGAAGTATTCACCAGAATATATATTAAGTCGTGATATTTACTCTTCACCAAAAATCGCTGCTAGATATTTTTATAATAATATTGCTTCCATGGCTCTACTCAGTACTTTCTCAAATAAAAATGTTTGCTTCTTCCAAATTTTGCAGGGAGATGTTCATAATAAATTAAATATGACAGAGGAGGAGCGCAAAAATTTAGAAAATTGGAAAGACAAAATATCTTTAAAATATAGAGATTTTAAAAAAGAAACTCATCAATCAAAAATGTTATCTATGTATGAAGCATATTCCAAAATCTTATTTCAAGATCCCTACGATTTGAAAAAAGAATTAAAAGGACGCTATAAATCTTTAGACTATAGAAATCTCATGAATGAAAAGGGCGCGGGCTCAACTAATTATATTGATAATATTCATACAAACTTTGAGGGAAACAAAATAATAGCCCAACAAATGTTAGAGGATATACTTCAATCAAATTGTCTTTAAATAGATCCTTATTTGTTCTGGTATTTGAAATGTTTAATAAGATATTATTTTTATTAAACATTATATTAAAATTGGAATCTGCATAAATCTGATGGATGATTATATTTTGGGTTTATCTTGTTACTACCATGATAGTGCTGCTGCTTTGATAAAGAATGGAGAGATAATTGCTGCTGCACAAGAAGAAAGATTTTCTCGAAAAAAACATGACTCTCGCTTTCCAAATAATGCAATTTTATTTTGTTTGAAATCTCAAAATATTAATCTTAGAGATGTTAAGGAGGTTATTTATTATGAGAAACCCTTTCTAACCTTTGAGCGTCTTCTAGAAACTTATCTAGGAGTAGCCCCAAGAGGTGGAAGGTCTTTTATTGCAGCAATGCAAGTTTGGTTAAAGGAAAAACTCTTTATAAAAACTGAACTTAAGAAGAATCTGAAAAAAGTACAGGCATCATTATTCTCTGACTCTGTGGATATACCAGATTTACTTTTTTCAGAACATCATCTTTCCCATGCTGCTGCTGCTTTCTACCCAAGTCCATTTGAAGAGTCAGTAGTTCTTTGTATGGATGGTGTAGGTGAGTGGGCTACAACCTCTGCTTGGATAGGTAAAGGCAAAGATATTAAACCTCTTTGGGAGATTAGTTTTCCTCACTCTCTTGGTCTGCTTTACTCTGCTTTTACCTACTACTGCGGATTTAAGGTCAATTCTGGGGAGTATAAACTTATGGGTCTCGCTCCTTATGGAAAACCAGTATATCTAGACAAGATAAAAGATAATCTGATTGATATTAAAGATGATGGCACCTTCCGTCTTGACATCAGTTATTTCAAATATCATCGTGGTTTCAGAATGACAGGAAGGAAGTTTGATAAACTCTTTGGTAGAAAACCACGAAAAAGAGAAAGTGCACTTGACCAATTCCATATGGACCTAGCAGCATCAATACAGTTAGTTACAGAAGAGATTGTTTTGAAGTTGGCTAAATCACTAAGAGAAGAAACAGGCATTAAAAATCTTTGTCTCGCTGGAGGTGTCGCTCTTAACTGCGTTGCTAATGGTAAATTGCTTAAAGAAAATTTATTTGAGGATATTTGGATTCAACCTGCAAGTGGAGATGCTGGTTCAGCACTTGGTGCAGCCTTAGTAGCATGGCATCAACATCATGGTAAGGAGAGAGTGGTGAAAAAACACGACTCCATGAAGGGTACTTACTTGGGTCCAAAGTTTAGTAATGAAGAGATAACCAAATATTTGCATCATATTAATGCTCCCTTCCATACTTACAATGACCCTGATTTATTTAGATGCTTAGCAGCAGAATTAGAGAAGGGCCATGTAATTGGTTGGTTCAATGGCCCAATGGAGTTTGGACCCAGAGCATTGGGCGGCCGATCTATCATAGGAGATCCACGCAATCAAAAGATGCAGAGCTTAATGAATCTAAAAATAAAGTTCAGAGAGAGTTTTAGACCCTTTGCTCCATCTGTTCTAGAAGAGGAAGTTAGTAATCAGTTCGAGATAAGAGCCAAGAGTCCATATATGTTATTGGTTGCTTCAATTAAAAAGGAACTACGAATTAAGATGACAGAAGAACAAGAAAAACTCTTTGGAATTGAAAAACTCAATATCCCAAGGTCATCAATACCTGCAATCACCCATGTTGATTACTCAGCAAGAGTTCAGACTGTAAATAGCAAAACAAATCCTAGATATTACAAACTTATTGATGCCTTCAAACGAAAAACTGGTTGCCCAACCATTGTCAATACCTCATTCAATGTCAGAGGGGAACCAATTGTCTGTACTCCACAGGATGCTTACAGATGTTTTATGAGAACAGAGATGGACATACTAGTTCTGCAAAATCAAATCCTCTTTAAGATCGAGCAACCACAGATAGAGAAAGATGAGACTTGGATGCAGGAGTTTGAACTCGATTAATCATGAAAGAAATAATTTCCAAAAAAAAACTTATTGAGTTCGGACTTGTTATTGGATTTGGATTCCCACTTTTGATTGGTTGGTTATTCCCAGCTCTTGTGGGACATGGATTTAGGTTGTGGACTCTTTGGGTGGGGGTGTCAGCATTTATTCTTGGATTGACATCACCACGCTTGCTATATTATCCATACAAAATTTGGATAGCACTTGGTCATACCCTCGGATGGGTCAATAGTAAAATCATCCTTGGTCTTGTATTCATTGTTGTCCTTCAACCGATCGCTTTTGTTATGTTTTTAACCGGATATGATCCACTAAGAATCAGACGAAGAGGAGAGAAGACATACAGAGAAAACCGGCAAAGTCTTCAAACAGACCTCACTCGCATCTTTTGAACTATGAAGGAATTTCTTGATCTGTTTAAAGATATTTGGGACTTCTTGAAAGTCCGAAAGAAATATTGGTTGGCACCTTTGATAGTTACTATTGTCTTAATGGGAGCAATTATTGTATTCACACAAGGATCTGTGGTGGCACCATTTATTTATTCAATTTTTTAATTAGCAATAGAATAAAGGGTTTTTTCGTTAATTAATAAAAGATCTCTATTATTAGAATGGGCATGATTATAAACTAATGGCAGAATTTACATCTCAAGGATGTTTCCTAATATATAATTCCAAGACTAGAAATCCTTGAGAGGTTTGATTTAATTCGATTGATTAATACTTAAAAACTATTGTCATTTATCTTAAGTAATTTTAATTTTTGGAGGGTAAATTGTTGAGCAATTCATGTCTATCTCTTAAAAATATGTTCTCTCTATTTTGAGTTCGTAAGTTTCAATTAGCTTTTCAATTAATCTCTGTGGCTGTATTTCTAATAAAGACTTTTTTTCACATTTTGCGAAATAAGTAGTGGTCAATATTTTTTAAGTCATTTACAGAATTTAAAATAAAATCAGCACCAGCCTCTTTCAAAATTGATTCGTATAAATTACGTTCTCTTAATCGGGACGTTAAATGAAGATGAGGGGGGGCTACTCCAATACTTATAAATTTTTGAGATGGGATTTCTTTTCTGGCGTTAATTACCGTTTTTACATCTGCAATTGTGTCACCGACATATGCGATTGGCACATTTTTATTACCTAAACTACTTTTAGAAAGCTTGCTTGCCAAGTAAAGAAAACCTTGAGGATCTGGTTTATCAGGTGCATCACCCATTGCTATTAAGGGTGGAGATTCTAATTTTAGTCTTTTTTCTAATACGAATTTTGCAGATGCAGATTCCGCTCCACTAACAAATCCCCAACTAATCCTATTTACGTTTAATAGGGTAAAAAATTCTTTTTCCACTAATAACTCCTCATTTCTTATAAACCCTGTCCAATCATTACTATCTGTATTTGGATTACCACCAAAGTAGAAGTCTTCAAAACATCGAATTATGTCTTCTCTTTGAGGTGTTGTAACTTTTAGATTCTTGCTTTTAATATGCCTCTTTATAAGTTCTAAACTTAAATCCCAATCGTTATTCCAAATTCCTTCGTTTTTTGCATTGTCTATATCTCTATAATTAGGTTCCCAACCGCAAAATTTATAAACTGTTTTTTTTAGTGAAAGTCTATAACTATTTTCTACGCTGCGAATAACACCATCTATATCAAATAACATTATTCCTATATTATTCAAGGAATTAATCTCAATACTATTTATTAAACATTAATATTCTCTCGCAAAAAAAGCAAAAACTAAATATTTAATGATCCATATGAAATTTAGTTTGAAATTACTTTTTATAAATATCCTCTTGGAGTTAAAAATATTTC
>JAOOLH010000050.1 GCA_028408675.1 Prochlorococcus sp. AH-716-K03
GTAGCCCTTACAAAAGACAATTAGAGAAATACAATCCTTACAGAAGTTCTTATAAGGACTGGAACAGAACTTATGGTTATTAATACAAAATAAGCAATAAATCAAAAATTATATTATATAAAAAGGAGGAATTAATACCCTTCTTTTTTTTTCTTGAATAGCGATCTATGAATCTCTTCCCTTTAAACGAAATTTAATGGATAATAAATTCATATTCAAAGAAGTTACCCAAACTTTACTCAAACCCTATATGATCTTCGAGATCCCATGCCACACCAAGAACCTAGCTACTGGCTAATGAACCATGTGCCATTAGTCATAGCAATGGATTTCGAAAATCAGATAAATTCCGTCCACACCTCGTCCACACTTTTAGCTATTGACAATCGATCATCAAAAAGGGGTGATTAGCTCCTTTTTTAATAACAAAGTACGCTATCCGCTTTAATTGATTCTTCAACTAGAACATCTGGCAAAACAAACTCTGCAGTGTATCCATCTAGAAGCTTCTCATCGTAACCCCTAGATTTAGCAGACATTCCTGAGACATATATGGTAATTTTTGAATTCTTTAAATTTTGAAGATGTTCGTATAAATCTCCAGTCCCTTGACCAACTATTTCACCAGCTTTTTTGCAATTTAATATTTGTACTCCGTCTCCTGCTAGAAAAAGTGTTACTTTATGATCGTTTTTTTCTGCAGTAAGGGCAACCAATAAACCTAAAGTTATTTTATTTTTGGATTCTAAACCGCTGTAAATATGAACTAACACTGCATTGTCGGTAATGATAGACATTTAATCCTCCCTAAATTTTGTTTTTATATCCTAAATAAAATCTATTTTCATTAGCTGTTTTTTTATGAAACGCTTACTACTTACACCTCTTTCTTATTGGCAGATGGCTATTAAGTATTAAAAATAGCTCCAAAATATAGAAGTCTTCTACCAACCTTTTTCCATAAATGATTGCGAATACTAGATTTATACACCTCGATTTTTTGCCAATTTTCTTGCTTTTTCCTTATTTTTTCGTAAGTATGCATATATAGGCTCTAATTTGCTCTAAAAAACTATTACATAGGAGTTGACGATTATGGAAATTCCAGATGAAATTTTGAAAGAAATCAGAGAAAGTGGATACGATCAAGAGCTTGTATATAACTACATAAGAGAACTATTAAACAGCGATAAACAAATTAAAGAAAATAACAATCTAGAGCTTATAGACAATTACTTATTAGACAAAGATCTACAAGAACCTGCTGCTGAGATACTTATGGCAGCAGAGCTTTTAGACAACTACTTATTAGATAAAAGATTTATGAGAGAACTTGAAGATGAAGAATATGATGCTGCTTAATTAGATAAAGTACCTATTTTTTCCTATTTATTTAGAGGTTATTCTTTTGAGCAAATAACAGGATTAAAACAATGATGAAACTTGCAATCATTTTTTTACCAATTTTATTTGCAGTTATTTGGGCTGCTTTTATAGGTTTAAGAATAAATAAAGTAGAAACTAGAGATGGAAAAAGAAAATTAATTAATTACTAATTGATTGACAGTCGATCTAACATAGAGGGATAAAATCCTTTTTTTTTATGACTGCTCAAAATTTTATGAATGTTGTTCGATTTAAATTAAAGTCTGATTGTGTAGATAAGTATTTCGAAGTAATAGATAAAACAAGTTTTGAGGGAATGACTCAAAGATATATCGCTAAAACTGGAGATTATGATTACTGCTTTGTTGGGATCTGGGAAAGTGCAGAAGCTATTGCAGCTCAAAGACCAGGTATGATCGCTCACCTTGATGAGGTTAGAGGATTTATGGAAGAGTTGTCTCCTGAACTTGGAGTTACTGACCCTGTTTCAGGAAATATTGTTTCTAAAGTTGGGTATCACGATTGACAGTAGATCTAAACTTGGGGATAAGACCTTTTTTAAAAAATTTCTTGATTAATGGGAAAAGAAACTTCTCAACTGACAGAAAAGGAAGCTTTGAGTATCTATGCAAAAATGCTACACACTCTTGATTCATCTGAGTTTGAATCGTTTTTGGCAGATGACTTCTCATACTCATCACAAAAAGTCTTAACCGATATGAACTCAAGAGATGAATTCATTGAATATATAAGACCAAAACTTGAAATAATTAAAAAAACTAAGAGTTCTGTTTATGCAGAATTAGGCGTCTGCCCAGCCTATGGACATACCGATTGCCTTATTATGGCTCAAGGAGATAAGTCTAATCTTCTTGGAGTTGCTTATGCTTCTATAGATAAAGGGAAAATAAGTGCTCTTGCCCCGTGTATTGTTCCAACACCTGATTCGGCTGAGCGGAGTGGTATTTATCCAGGTCTTTGAGAGATATATCTGAAGCAAATATCTCCAAAAGATTCATATATACTTCCCTTAGAGGAAATTTAATAGATAATCAATTAAGAAGTAAAATTGATACTACCCTATCCACACCTATCCACACTTTCCAATATTCTTCTAATACTTTGATATGACTGAACCTAACTACTGGCTAATGAAAAGTACACCCGTCTAGCTATTACTTGGATCTCAATGATTCGTAATTTTTTATCCAAACTTTATCCAAACTTTTACAGACTAAAAAACTAACCGATATTGAGTTCGGTTCGAAGTTAGAAAACCCTGAAACTATTAATCTCTTTGATGAATAGTTTTTAAATAACAAAGACACAAAGCACAAAAACTACATTAAGTAGCAAGCTAAGTGTCTTAGAAGAGATCTTCATTAATTAAAAAGGTTTTTGTACTCGTGTGCAGGAGTGCGGGGTTAACCTTGAAACCGCTAGGCTCAAGTCCTTACAAAAAGGACAAGTCCTTAGACCACTTATACCGATAAAATAAATACATAACAAGTTTAGGTAACTTGATTCACTAGCTAAAAACTAAAGCCTTCAAAATCCCTTAATTATTTTTTCTGATTTATATCCTGCTTGTACAAATTGAGTATTATCAGTCCCTACATCATAAAGAGTATAATTTTTTCCTGCCCCAATACCAATAACAGCCTTTTGAGGAACTTTTTGCTCTTGTTTACGATTCCCTCTTAAATCGCATACCTCAGAATCAATAATTCCTTTTTTTAATTGCAAATGAAATTGTTTTGTACTTCTTGCAGTAAATAATCTGTTTACTTGTAGGCGTGTAAGTCTATCAAGAAGTGTAAGCGGCGGAGTCTCAGATGTTAAATCATCCCCAACATCTCTCGAGCTTCCATGCATTAAGCCACAATCAAGTTCGACAAATCCGAATTGAAGTGATGCTAACCAATTAAGAAACGATTCATCAACAGAACTTAGTAAAGATTTAACGACTTCTTCACCCTTATTTATTCTCAAAGCTTCAGCTCTTTGATTACCGCGATAACCAGTTTCTGCAAGTAATTGTTCCTCCCACCAACCGTAAATACACTGTGGTCTTAATTCATTACTTTTAGGATTGATTAACCTTTTTAATAGTGCATTACAGTTTTTTGAGGGACCTATCATATCCCCTAAAACAAATAAAGTTATATTTCCTGGAGTCTTTTTTAAATCTTTTTGAATAAGTTCATAAGTATCTAGATCTCCTTTAAGACCACTTATGAGTGCCCAGCGTTCTATCATCTTTCACAAACATGACTTGCATCTTCAGCTTGTTCTGCAAATTCGAATCCATTTCTTAAACGCCATGCAAAAATTTGAGGAAGACCAGCTTTTATTATTGCCTTACATGTAAGTTCAACATCGTATTCAACTTCTCTAATTTTTACTTCATTAGTATTTTCGTCATAAACGACATAAGTAGCTTTTGTTCCTCCATGCCTAGGTTCCCCAACTGAGCCTGCATTTACTATTCTCCTCATGGGTAAATCCATTTCTTTTTCTTGAATATCTTTGGAATCAGCGTTTTTGACTTTTACAGCAATTGAACCATTAGCTAATTCACGAATATACGGTTGATGAGTATGACCACAAAATAGAGTCTCTGCTCTGGCAGTTTCGACTCTCTCAAGAGCTGCAAATGCATCCATATCTGGCAGCAGATATTCATGCTGACTATTAGGACTTCCATGAACAAAGAGACATTTGTCTTTACGAATTGAGTAAGGAAGTTTAGCTAAAAAATCTTTGTTTTCTTTAGTTAATTGATCCGTAGTCCATTGATGAGCAATATGACCTCTCTTTTCTGCAAGTTGAGAAGGATAACTACAATCACAAGCATCTAATCCATCAACTACGTCTTCATCCCAGCAACCCTGACAAGTCGAAATTCTTTTATCTCTGATTAACTCGATAACTTCATTAGGCTGAGGACCATAACCAACCAAATCACCCAAGCAAGTAATATTGGTAATGCCCTGAAGTTCAATATCTTTCAATACAGCTTCAACTGCTGGGAGATTTGCATGTAGACATGAGATGACAGCTTGTTTCATTAGTAGTTTTATTAAGCAGTTTGTAATTGAGAATCTCTAAGAGAAGCTTGATGGAGTTCCAAAACCGAATCATTAAGGAGACAATTTTGGATAGTAGATTTAATTAAATCAAAATCTATTTTGTTTCCCTGAATAACAATTTCAGAATGTCTTTCTGGTCTTCCATTAAGAGGAGCAACATTGTTTAAGGTTAGATATTGAGATCCTTGCTGGCTAAGTATCCAATTAAAAAATATATAACGACCATCTGGCAAATTCATTAATGCTTTAGCTCTATAAACATCTCCGTAAGCACCGTTTACAAGTTCAAACCAAAAAGTATTTAAACTTGCAGGATCCCAAATACTTTTTTTAAGCTCAAGATTATAAGATTCAATATTCTTAAAATTTAATGTATCTTTGATTTGCAATTCAGGATCTCTTCCAAAATGAAGGTATTTATTTGGTTTAAGTTTTAAATCCTCAAGTTCTTTTAAAACACGTAAATCTATACCATTAAGTCCATAAAGTTCAGGCACTTTAAATTGGGGTAATTCAATAATTATTAAAGGATTCTCTTTACTAGTAATCAAAGCTAAATTCGAGGAATTTAAATCTAACAATTCAGGTATTTGATCTTTCAAGTAATTAAAATCTATTTTTGAAGAGACCGCTTGCTCTAAATCAATTTCTGAAAATCCTTTAAGACGAATATATCCACAAGATCCTTGATGATTTTTAAAAGTATCTAATATCCAGCTTGTTTTCCCACATCCAGGGGATCCCGATATTAGCCAAGTTTCGCTCATAAATAATACTTCCCTAAGTATCAAATTTACACCATAATGAAAATGAAAATCATTATTGTTTTTATTTTTAAATATTGATTGTCTTAAAAAGAATGGCTTTATGGAATTAAAATTCAATTGGTATATTTCTAACCAAATGCAAGATTGGATTGTTAGTAGAGAACCTGACTATCCGAATCTGGCAGAATGTATTACTTGGGTAGAAGAAAAGTTAAAGAGAGATGGATCGGAATACAAGTTAACAAAACAAGATCTTGATGATATTGAAACTGCCTATGAATTTCAAACTAGAGACTTAAATTAAATAAAAGTTTTTAAACCACAAAAAGTTAATTTAAATTTTCTAATTAACTCCATATCACCTATCACTTTCCTAAATAGGAACTTTGATGGATAATAAATTTATACAAAAAAGTTTGGATAACACGTCCTCCAAGCCTGAAAAATCGACAAGATCCTTTGATATGACTGAAGAAAAGTTTTGGCTAATGAAAAGTGAGCCAGATGCATATAGTATTGATAACTTAAAAAATGATGGAGTTACTTTATGGGATGGTATCCGAAATTATCAGGCGCGAAATTTCATGAGAAGAATGGCAATTGGTGA
>JAOOLH010000051.1 GCA_028408675.1 Prochlorococcus sp. AH-716-K03
TCATTTATATGCGTTATTTCTATATCATCTCTATCCCATAATGCTCTGAAAACTAATCTGCCAATTCTTCCAAAACCATTAATTCCAATTTTCATAACTTTGAAATTTTCTATTGAAATTATACATCAAAATATTTTGATGTATCAAGATGTTTTGATTAATGAAATCTTTTTTATTTAAGCTATATTTAGGAAAATTTAATTACTTTAAAATTGTTAAAAAATATTAGCAAAGTAAAAAAAGAAGATATATCTAAGTTGATGGTTTCATTTTCTGATCCTTTTAGGCTAGAGATAATTGACCTAATGATGGAGGGAGAAGTTTGTGTTTGCGATATTATGAAATTAACTAATTTATCTCAATCCAGAATTTCATATCACATAAAAATTTTGAAGGAAGCTGGTCTTATCTCAGACAGACAAGAAGGTAGATGGGTGTATTACAGCCTAAAGAAAGAAGCTCTCTTTTTGATCAAGGAATGGATAACTTCTTTGACAGATTATTCTTCAAATAAAAAACGTTGCTGCGAATAAATTATATTTTAGATTTTATTAATTAACTTCTGATTCCCTGTCATAAGTCATTCCTGATTGTTCCATCCACTCAGCTTTAGTTTTGCAATTTTGTTTGTGATTAAAGATGTGAAACCCTTCAATAATAATCATTATGGATAGAAGCAAAACAGGAATAAAATATACAGGTGAAGATATTACTTCTTTATATTTGATTTGAGCTATGAATTCCCTGTATTTAAACATCTCCTTAGTTTTTATTTAATAAATAATATTCACCTATGGTTAAGTAAAGTTAAAGAAAAAATCTTTTTAAAAAATTTAGTTTAAGGATGTTTACTTAAAAAAATAAAACCTTTCTAAATGAACCTTTTGATAATATTATTTTTTCTATATTGAATATTTGCTCTAATTTTTTTCGCTAAAGTTGGAAGATTTGGTGGCTCCAGCATTAGATAAACTCTTCCTGATTGTTCTAAATAAATATAATCCTCTAAGACATCTCTATTAAGCAATCTGTAGAGTGTTTTGGTGCTTTTATAACCTAGTATTCTTGAAGTTTCTGAGATAGTGTAAGCTTCGATCTGAAATGATTTTGGTTTCATCTTACAAAATTTACATTAGGTGAGATTGACTGCTATGAAATCATTCTAGTCCATTTATCTGGTCAGGCATTTGTAAAAGTGTGTCTAACTATGCAGCCTTTTTCCTAGGAGTATTTTGGGGTCCGAAATTACCCACACACTTACTCTGAAAAGGACCCATTAAACTCAGCAACTCACTAACTCACTGAATCTTATTAAAGACCTCTGTATATTCATTTATAAATAAATACATTTATATAAATAATTAATGAGTTAGTGAGTTAAATATCCGTAAGACATTACTATAAATGCTTTTCAAAGGAACTCACTGAATCTGATTTGCTGAGTTATTTTTCTGGCTTTATCCAGTATCTAGAACGATCACCTTTTTTATTTGACTGCCCAGCACTAATGCAACCAATCCTTGCAAGTGTTTTACCCATTGCGGTTAGATCTGTTCTTTTTATCTTTTCTGGATTTCTATAAAACATGTCATGACATAGAACTTCTCTAGCTGTAAATCTCCCTGGAGTACTTGTATTTTTAACGTATTGAAGAGCGTAATACTCATATGGATCTTCCTGCTCAAATTGACTGTTTCTCAGGTTTGAAAGATCTTCACTTTTTTCACTAAGCATGGGCAAAATGCCCTCTCTATAGGCAAGCATGATACCTTTCCAGATTGAATCAAGATCTTTTTCTACCTGCTTATTATCTATTCTTTCTTTAATTTCAATTATCCAAAAACGTCTATTACCAGTTTGGTCTTTCAGAAACTGATCATCATTAACAGTTGCGCAAAAGACAGACGCTCTTGGGTGGTGATCTGTATTTCTTGCAAAAGGAGCTCTAAAAATATCTTCCCTAATCGTGATTAAATTTTTTAATTCACCGCATTCTTTTTTTCCTGTAATTGTTTCCAATTCTTCAAAAGCTTTGAACCAAGTTGTTCCAATTAACATGCTGTGGTCTTTCCCTTCTGCCATGGAGTCACAGAAAAAACCTTTGCATAAGGTCCTAAAGAAAGTTGATTTCCTCAAGCCTTGTTTTCCTTTAAGAACAAGACAAAAGTCCATCTGACAGCCATTTTCAAATATTCGCTGAGCTGCTCCAACTAGCCATTTGAAAAGCATTTCATCTGAGAGAGGATCAGTCGTTTTTAAATAAGTGGTAGAAAGCTTGGATATATCAGCAGGAATAATAGTTTGATCTTTTTCTAGATATTCCAAGTATTCCTTGATCGGGTTGTAGCTATTTTCTTGAGCAACTTTTTCAAAGACATCTTGAGCCTTGGCCTTATCGATCTTCCAGCCCATTTCACCAAGGACTATATAAAGTTGTTCAACTGATGAAGGTTTAATTTTCTTACCGTTGCTTTCACAAAATTTGGTCAGTTCGTTATATCGTAGATTGGGAAACCACGTCCTGCATTTGAGGCTCCAGTCTCCAATGCATAGGTCAGAAGGTTTTCTTTCATTAACTGTTTGCCTTGTTGGTTTCCAACCTTGCTCTACTTTGGAATGATCTAATTCTGAATAAATATCTATCATTTTCTATCTCCATAAATTATGTCCCAAGGCGTAGGAGTACTTATATGAATTTTGAATTTTGAAAATTCACCAATTGCATTAGTACCAATTCCACAAAATGCCCATTCTAGGCCCTGTCTTTTAATTGTTTCTCCAACTTTTAAAGATGGAGGATGATTACTTTTCCCTTGATGGCATTGAATAAAATTTCTATCTCGATTAATGAAGCAATCATTATCTTTCATTCGATTGCAAATCGGGCATGGTCTTATTGGTCGCCAATCTCTTGAAGAAGATTTGTTTGATTTAATTATTTGATACTTCTTCTGGTATTGATCAACAATAAAATCCCAAACTTTTGGAGGACATATGTTAATTTTGCTTGGATCAGTTCCATACCATCTATAAAGCCCCGACTCTCTATGCCAACCTAAAACAGTAACTGGTTTAGTACTTTTAGAAAATACTTCTAGATCATGGTCTTCAAGATCAAGGCTAAATTCGCCAAGTTCTTCTTGTTGTGGTTTGGTTCTATATAAGAAAAACTTACATCTAAAGTGTTGATTATCTCTTTGTACTAACCAAGTTTGTAAGTCTTCTAATATGAATTCCCCTTCAGTTTCAGCAAATCTAATAGCTTCAAGGGAATCAAAGTCAATACACATTAACTCCTTTGAAGTCCTTAACTCAATGGCTCTAACATTATTGAAAGCAAGAATATCTTTAACAGTAAAATTATGATCTTTTACTGCACCAAAGATTCTTTTACCATTCTCAAATACTGGTATTAGATGACCATCAAAAGGTTGAAGCCTATGTCCATAGGCTTTCCAATTTATATTTCCCATTATTAAAGTCCCATCAAAATATTTTTTGCTTTTTCTACTGCTTCTGGGTTTTTCAATCTATAGATAAATCTTTTGTTTCCATGATGTATTTTTTTTAATAAATCAGGAGAAAATTTACCCTTATTAATCCATTTTAGGATTGTTCTACCATCTCGATTAACTTGCTTACCAAGTTCAGTGGTTGTTAACCATTCAAGTTTAGTAGCATCATCCTCATGATTCAGAAGAGAATCTAACCTCTTTTCTAGGAGGTTAATCCTTCTTTCTAATAATTTAATAGTGTCCATGTCCCTGATGGGATAGACGATTATATAAGGACGACCTTTCAAAGACCTTTTTACATTTCAAATTCCTGGTTCGTGCTCATCTGGGGAGGAACTCCACTAACTTAATCCAGACTTGTAAGCCCTTTACTTACTACCAAGTATTCCCGTGCACATCTTACTTACTTCGGGAAATTTAAGCTCTCATTTGGGAAGTGGGTAATCACTCAGCAAAGCCCAAACTTAGGGAAGAGAATTCGATAACTCAATCGTTATATCACGAGAATAAACGAAATTAAAAGAAATTTCAATAAAAAACCCCTAGTGGGGAACAACTGGGGAAAGTATATTTTCTATATCTTCAATCTCATTGTGAAAACTTACTTTTACCTTTAGTTTTCAAGACTAGAGCCTTAAACCACTCGACCACCCCTCCAGGCGGAAAATATTAAATTTTTGCTTTTTAATTATATCAAAAGATGGTTTGATTTTTCGGAAACAAGCGGCATTTAATTATTGAAATTCTCTCATTTCTAATACAAAGATAGCAGAATTTATCTCATTTATTAATTTCTTTACCTCATTATTTTTAGTTAAACCTAACTTTTCTGCTTTCTGAGCAAATTCTTTCACTTTCTCGGCTGTTTCTCTTACTTCAACTTCAGTTCCTGATGAATAATGCGCAATCAATTCAATACCAAATCGTATCAATTTGTCCATACTTCCACTCGTACTTCCTATGTTTGCTTCTGTATATTCATAACGTGAAAACGCGATTTTTAGAAATTCTAGAACGTCAATTTTGTCTTTTATTTCTTTTAACTGATCAGCCCATTCCTGGAAATTTTTATTTGAGTCAAGATTGGCTGCTTTCTTTTTTTCAGCTTGGATTTCTTTATTAATTATATTTATTGTAAACTTACTTGATTCATTTTTAGTTAATGATTTTGAATTATCTTTTTTTAAACTTTTATTTTTAACATAGCATTCTGATAAATCTTTTTCATATTTAATTAGCTTGTTTTTGGTTTTTTCAGTTGATTCCCCCACATCTTCTTTGTTGATTAATTCCCTTTTAAAAAATTGAATACTTTTTTTAGCTTTTTTTATACATAATTCTTTTTTTTCTTCGAAGGTCATAATACCTCCAGCCTTCTGTTTTTTATTAGCAATTTCTACTGCTCGATAAAAATTGTATTCTTTGTCGAATGAATTATTGATAGTCATACTTTCTATGGAGGGTATAAATATGGAACCAAGGATTAAAGGAAAAATTAGATTTTTTTTTCTCATGAAATTTCTCAATATCAGATTACTAATTCTAATCATATAGGTTCTGTCATTATTTAGATGCTTTAAATATTGAATTTCGAAATAATAACCATACCTAAGGGAGTCCACTTTTTAAAAAAAATTTCAGATTATTTGTAAATACTTATGTGAAATTATTTTTCAAGACTATAGCCTTAAGCAACTCGACCATCCCTTTAACGGGTTATTAGATTTTGGTCACTTCATCAATATTGCAAAAGGAAGTGAAAGTCTAAAATTAGATTATGAATTATTTTCTTTTTTATTTTAAGTTTTCTTGTTGAAATAAATTTCTAACTTTATAATTACAACATCTATAAAGCCAAGTTAGAAATTTT
>JAOOLH010000052.1 GCA_028408675.1 Prochlorococcus sp. AH-716-K03
CATTCTTTTATGATGTTTGCGTAGATTTCTTCCACAATTCCATTCATTTGATCTTGATTAAAAGAATATGGCTTTTTCATTTTTATTTAATAAATAATCTTATCTTTACTTAAATTTTAAATAAGTAAACATTTTAATTCGGAAATATTTAATTATTTCCACATTGGCTCATTCGTATCATTATTTTTGATTGAATTAGTCCTAAAACTGTGCAGTTTCTCTATTTCCAGAGCCCATTTTTTTGAATCCCCTTTAATGCTATTGCTATTAATTAAATTTGTTAAAGGTACTCTTCCTCTGATTTTGAGTAGACCAAAACATGTTTCCCAAACCAATTTATCCTTATATTTATCTAACCAGAAATCAAAAATATTTTCTAATATGTTTAATGGAATATTGAATGAAATACCTTTAGGGGGTTTATCTATTGGAAGATGATTTTCTTTTAAATCTTTAATTAAATTATGTATATTTAAATTTATTGCATTAAGTATATCCTCCGCAGATTCATGACCAATTAATTCTTTTCTATGACATTCTAAAAGGCTTTTATCATCAAGTATTTTAATATCACTATTTTTGATTCCAATTAGCCAAAATCCCTTTTCATTTATCACTCCACTAGCTAGAAACAGAAATAAATATTTATTTTTCAAAGAAATAATCTATTTCTTATGTTTTAGCATTAACGTGTGAAAAAAAAAAGATCTTAGCTTTACTAATCATGTTTATTAATTTATCACGAATTAATTTGAGTATTGATAATATAAGATTTTATAATGTTTCATTTCAAAGAATTAAGTCTAATGTTTAATGATCCCCTAGATCTATTAATAAATTATCTAAATTTTAAGCTAATGAAAAATAAAATTATAAAAATTATTTTTTCTTAGGAAAAAGTTTACCGATTTTCTCTTGCTGGATAATTTCCTTTCCAGTTCTGATTTTCTTGTCATCGATGGATTCTTTGTTTGTACTTACAGCGTAAATGATATAAAAAATCATTCCGCTGAAAATTAAACCAATAAATAAAATAAAAATACCAATGGGTGCGGTTGGACTAAAAATTTTAAGATTTATTGCAGAATTTAGAAAAATTATCATCAAAAATCTAGTTAGTTAATGAGCTTTCTTTTTTCTATGTTATTTCTTCATATCCAAAATAACTAGTTTTATCAGAATTGTTATATCCATTAGCTGCTTCTTTAGGATTTTGAGCGTCAATTCGTCTTGCTTTTGCATGGATCATATTAAATGGAAATATCACAGCCCCTACAAAGAAATGTAATATCAAAAAGTCAGAGGGTAATCCATTCGTCCAATCAGGAAAGAAAAGAAGAGTCATTAAATATTGGTCCATATAATTTAATCAAAATTTACATCTAAGATACTATTACTAAGTGCTATCAATATACGTTTTTATTTAATAAATTGAAATTTAAATTATAAATTGATTTAAAGAATTATTCGTTATGAGAATTAAATTATTAAAAAACTTAAATACTATTAATTATAATGACTAGTAGTAGCATTAAAAGAATTTGTTCAGATTATTTTTTAGTTTTGTAGTTTTTGCGGTTATTTTTTTAAATCCTAATTTTACATTGGCATCCCATACTTCTGACCCTATAGTTAGTCTTCTTCAGAGTAGGATAACAAATAATTTTTCAAAGAAATTCTGTAAATCAATTCAAAATGGGTTATCTAAGGATGAAGCCATGACTTCCGCTATAGTAAATACAGAAAAAATTGTTTCGTTTTCATATAACCCTCAAAAAAAATGGATTGAGAAGGAAGATTTGGCTAATCAAATTTCTATAAAAGTTATAAATGATTGCGGTTGGTCATTCGGATTAATTGGTATAGATGGAATAGATTATTTTAAATCATATTTTTTAGAGATTTATGATAAAACAACACCTGATAAACAATTATCCCGTTAATTTTTTCATATGAATAATATCTCTGACAAGTATGTAATAATAGTTATTTTGGTAACTATTATTGTTGTTTTTGCATTTATTTTTTCTGTAAAATCTCCAGAAAGAAAGGTAATTGAATCACCAATTATGTGGAAAGATGATTTTTCTAATATTTCAATCAATGAAAATGAATATTTTGAGATATTAGATAAACCATCTAATATTTAGATTTAAATTATAATATTATTTATATATTATTTTAAAAACTATTTAATATTCAATGATTAATAATTGAATATTCTTGGTAATATTTGATATTTATAATCATGATTTAACTAATATAGTTTAGCAAAACTGATGCCAGCTTTAAATCATCATTGAACCATGCTCTTATTGCCATTGATCTTCTAGGGTCATAAAATTTTTGATTTCTATACCAATTAAGTACTTCAGAATCAGATTTTTGCCCATTACAGGATAAACAACAAGGAACACAGTTGCTTGTGATGCTTTTACCTCCTTTTGACCTAGGATGTATATGATCAAGAGATTCAGATGGCTGCCCACAATAAATACATTTATTTTTAGTTAATTTATATAAGGAATCTCTCCAGTTTTTATTATTAATCTTCGGACTAAATTGATCAAGGTAAATTGCATCTTGATTATGCATAATGATCTTGAAATTTATATTAATTATAATAGTTTAGAATAATTTCTAAATTACATAAAAAGACTAAACTTTTTAATAAATATATAATATTTATATCCTTTAATTTCTATAAATGTTTCTAATAATGAAAAATTATATTTAATGCTACATATAATACTCAATTTGCAAATTATTAATGATTTTGATTTTTTAAAAGGTTCTATCATATTTTTAATTTCATTTATATCTAATACATTTTCAGCTATTTCAGGGGGAGGTGCTGGATTAATACAATTACCGGTATTGATTTTATTTGGGTCACCTTATTATCAAGCTCTTGCTACTCATAAAATTGCCACAGTTGCTTTAGGGATAGGTGGATCAATGAGGAATTTCAAATCTCTGAGAAATGATTCTGTTCTTTTATTTCAAATGTTATTATTTGGAACCCCTGGAGTCATTTTGGGATCAACTATTGTAAGATTCCTGTCAGAACAATATTTGTATTTAATATTAGGTTTCATTTCAATAATTTTAGCCTTATATTCTTTTCATAAACCAAGTTTAGGATTGAACTCTAAGGCCAATAAAATCAACTATAGCTTGAAAGTTAAATTTATATTGCCTATTTTCTTTGTTGGTATTCTTAATGGGTCAGTTTCATCTGGTACAGGTTTATTAGTAACTATTTTATTAATTAATGTTTTTGAGATTGATTTTCTAAGAGCTGTTAGTTTGACATTCTTTACAGTAGGTATTTTCTGGAATGCTATAGGAGCGTTTTTTTTAAGTCGAATTGGTTTAATATCTACAAACTTATTAGTAATCCTTATATTAGGATCTTTTTTGGGGGGATATTTAGGGGCTCATTTATCAAATTTAAAAGGAAATCTACTGATAAAGAAAACTTTTACGATTGTCTGTTTTCTTGTAGGTTTTAGTTTATTAATCAAGTCCCTTGGTCTATTGATATAATTTAACTAATTGCAAATGCTAATACAGCTGTCGTAGTTAAAAAAAGTCCTAGAGCGGCTGTTGCTGTTAAAAGTGATAAGTTCATTTTATTAACAATTTCAAAAATAATAATTATTCTCGTGAATTGAATTTGTATTAAAAATTACTTTTATATAAAATTTGATTTGTATTTAATTCAAAGAGTTTAAAAAAAAAGGCCTCACATATGTGAGACCGGGTGATGGGGAACCTTATTTTTAAACCAATTTCTTCAAAATTGCAACCCCCCCATCTATAGCGGACCTGATTGATTATATCCACACTACAGATAGTGGTTTTATTTCAAAACTATAAAAATAATTTCCTTCGTGATAATGTTTTGTAATATTAGTATCTTTTCTCAAGTAATATAAATTTAAATTTTTGAGATTTTACTTTATAACCTTGTTTAAGGTACGATCCAATGTATTATTCATAAAAGTGTTTGATAATTTACAAATTAAATGATCGAATTAACTCTACTTACACTTTTAAACTTTGTGGGTGATAATTTCTGTGAATATAGAAATGTAGGCCATGATAATTATAAGTCTTTACTTCTTTCTTATAGTGATGCAAGTAATAAGTATGGTCCATTGGAAGTAAAAAAAGTTATTGAAAATTCTGATAATTTTAAAGTTACAGCAATTGCTATCGCTGCAATTAAATGCCCTCAGCATATTATGGAATAATGAAATTTGAAGTCAAAACCCAAAAAGATGAATTTTCTAAAGTTTCTTTTTCTATCTTGTTATCTTTTGCCTTTGTTTCTTTGATTTCTATCTTATCTATTATTTCTATCAAACTTGGAAAGATTTCAAATCATTATGATATGAATCATCTTTGTACCCTTCTTAAAATTGAAAAGTCATCATTAAATTTTAAGAAATTATCAAAATTAACCAATCTAACTAGCAAGCAAAAGATGTTGGATTTATGTAGAGAATTTATAAGATAAAAATTAGCTAGAGGCTGATGTGTAAAACTTCAGAGCAAATAACCAAAATCTTCTTGAAACTACTAAAAATATTCCAGTAACAACTAGCTCTAAAAATATTTCCCATGATTGTGCAAGACCTAAGAAAACTTCAGAAGGGATTGCCGTTATGAAAGTAATTGGAACAAAAATACTAAAGAATATTCTCAATGAAAATGAAAATGAATTTAATGGAAATCTTCCTACATAAAGAAAAGAACGTAATACTTCTGTTGCATTCCATGTTTTCACAA
>JAOOLH010000053.1 GCA_028408675.1 Prochlorococcus sp. AH-716-K03
TTTTATTTATTTTATTAATGCCTAAATGGTTTAACATTAGATGGCAAATAAGAAATAGTTGGTCAACACTTGGTTTAAAAAACAAAACCATAATGAATAATATTTCATCTTTTTCTCAAGGGATTATTTTTGCTTTAATTTTATTAATTTTAATTTTGATACCATTAATCAAAAGTAATTACATTGTTTGGTTAGGAGGATTATCCTCAGAGACAATATTGAATGGGATTTTACTTACATGTGGCGTTGGGTTTGCTGAGGAAATAATTTTTAGGGGATGGCTTTTTGAAGACTTAAAACTACAATTCGGAATAAAAGTTGCCTTAATAAGTCAATCATTAGTTTTTAGTCTTGTTCATATAGGATTCAAAATACCATTTTGGAGTACATTAAGCACTCTTATAGGTTTATTCACTTTAGGAATTTTTTGTTCAATAATAAGATTTAAAGATGAAGGATCATTGTGGGGAGCTATTGGTCTTCATGGTGGACTTGTCGGTATTTGGTTTGTTTTAAATAATGGTTTAATAAATATTTCCAAAGAAGCACCAGGGTGGTTAGTTGGTTATGGTACGCCAAACACAAATCCATTAGGTGGATTGTATGGGATTTCGATATTATTAATTTCTTGCATTTTTTACTTTTTAAAATTTAAGAATCAGATACTCAAATTCACAAATTAAATTTGAGTAGGTTTGTTATTTATATTAATTTCGATAAAGTCAACAATGAATTTAGACTTTCAAATCTTTTTTGAGCTTGAATAATCATTCTTTTAGAATCTGGGACACAATCAGCCTGCAGTGATAATGCATAAGAGTATTTTTCCTTAGTACAAGCAATACATTTTTCAATCTTAGATTTTGCATCAGAATTAATCATATTAATACTATCTAGTAATTTTTTTACCGCAATTTGCAAAAGGATTTGATTAAAAGCTTTTTCTGATAATTTATTAGTCAAAATTTTTGTTTTTATTATGATAAGCACTGTTCAAAAAAATACTAAATTAACATTTTTTAGTGTAAATGAATCTTGTAATTTTTTGAGATCTTAATTTTCTCTTAAATAGATATAAATACTGATGTCTTTTTATTGAAAAATTGTCAGATTGAAATGAAAATAAAAATATTAAATTATGAACTTAGAGGCGGGATTTCGATTCATTATTTTTTTGGCTTTGTTTGGATTAACTAATTATTTGATGATGCAAAAAAGATATGAAAAAGACCTAAAGAAAAGGAAAATTATACAAAAGAATAGAATTGCAGTTTTATATCCCAAAGGGACTTTTATAAGTGTATAAATTTATAAATCAAAAATATTCTTTAGTTTTTAATTTTCAAACTGATTTTGGAATACCTTTTAAAAATGAATCAATTCTTTTTCTAGAATTAAACTTAACTTTATTCTAAACTTACTTACCATTTTGGATTAGTTTTTTGCCATCCTTCATCTATTAAATTTTTCCAAAATAATCTTGCATCTTCAATCTTCATTTCTTTTCTGGTTTTCATTAAAGGTGGATTTTCTCCATGACTTCCCATTACAATACCCTCTTCAATAAACATATATTCGATCAAATCCTCTTCATTTTTGTTTTTTTTATAGAAGCGAACTACTCCAACATAGTTAGAATCAATTAACCAAAAATCATTTTCTTTTTTCATTTAATAAGAAAGTTTAATGAAAAGAAATCAAATTAAAGATTTCAATAAAATAATCCAATTTAGATATTGAGAATTAAAAAAAAATTTCATCAAAATTAATTTAAATAATTTAATATTTTATCTGTCTATTCCTCTTTAATTCTCCTCGTTTTTTTTTGGAATCCAATCTTCTATTTTGAGAAGCTTTAGTTGGTTTCGTGGGTTTTCTAACTTTAGATGGATTTTTCAATGAATTTCTGATCAATGAAGAGATTCTAACGATAGCAAGTTGTCTATTTAGTAATTGATTTCTTTGATCTTGGACAGCAATACAAATAGATTTATTGATTAATTTTTTTTTCAAATTTTTAATTATGACTATCTTTTGATAATCATTTAATACTTTTGATTCTTCGATATTAAAGATTATTTCTACTCGAGAATCAGTTTTATTTACTTTTTGACCTCCAGGACCAGATGATCTAGAAAAACGCCATTTTAATTCCCTTGAAGGGATTACTAATCTGGGTGTAATAATTATATCCATTTTTATTTTTCAAAACATACTTAATTCTTATCCGAATATCCTTTACATTACATTACCAGTTAAAAATAGATCGGTAAATACTGGGCGGTTTAGTTAGGTAAACCGAAATTCGGTGTATTTGCCGTATAAATTTCTTCGGTTTATGTCCTTACAAGATTCAAATATTTATAAGATATTGGATTTGTACTTAATTTAAAGGTCACTATGTATTCAATGTTTGATCTTCTTTTTGAAACTCCTTCATATCGCCCAGTATATGTTATTTCTGATAGCGAGATGAAAGAACTAAAGAAAAACCAGCATCAAGAAGAACTTGATGAAATTACAACACAAAGAAAAAGACTTGAAGATGCTTTTAAGTCACAATTAAAACATCTTGAAGAAAGAGAAAAGGAAGTAAAGAATGAACTTAAGCTACTTTCTGGAGTTAAAGGAAAAGCATAATTGTGTTTTCAAAAAAAAATCATTTATAATTAAGACGGTAAAAAATAACCGTCTTTTTTCTTAATTTATGTAATAAATTTATTTAACCACGAATTCATAAAATCTTATCCATAATAATAGTATGAAAAATAATAATGAACAAATTAGGATGTTTTTACCTTTTAGTTGGGTAATTTGTGCTGTTATATCTTTCGCATATATAAATGCTCATTTAATAAATACTTAATTTGAATGGATAAATTATCAAAAGAACAAGTCCTAGCTTCATCTAGTGGGTGGGTTGCATCTTTATTAAATTTCTTACCAGGAATAGGAGCTGGTTATCTATATCAAAGAAGATGGTTTCCATACTTTATTACTGTTGGAGCAGTAACTGCATGGCTTGCTATCGGAATAATTTTGCAAGGAGATAAAGAACCAACTCAAACAGAACAATTGATAGGAATCTCAGGCTTATTTCTTATATCAACTGTAACATTGGTGGAAGCTAAATTAGCTTTCAAAAAAGCTGTAAAAATAGTTTCTATTAAAAAAGAAGAAATTAAAACTCCTATTAAAAAAGGTTGGTTTAAATAAATAATAAAATATCAATTGTAAAAAAACGAAATTTCTTTTTCTTTAAGGCCTTCCCAACCAGAATCAATTAATAATTTATCTAAAGTTTCTTTATCAAAATGCTTTGAACCTGTTTTGACACATCTATTTCTCATTGACTTTTTGACTCCACTTCTTTTTCTTTTGTTTTCTTTATTCATAATCTTGTTGTAAAGCTCAAGCATTTTTGGAGGAATTGGAGTCCCATCAAGGTCAACACCATTTTTAATTGCTTCATCAACTGCTTGCATTCCTATTTTATTCATGAATTTTGATATATTTCTAGAAAATATCCTATAGGCTTTAAGATTAGTTTATAAGATTATGACTAATTAATTTACTGATTTTGAATTTCCTTTAAAACTCTAATAGCCTCTTTTATATGTTCTGGGCCATTCAATAGATCTCTAAAAATATGTTTAATAAATCCGTTCCTATCAATAACATAGGTAACTCTTCCATCCAATAAACCTAGTACTTTTGGGACTTTGAATGATTTTCTTAGTGAATCGTTTTTATCACATAGCAAAGGATATTGTAATTTATTTTTATTAGCAAATGCTAAGTGGCTTGAAGAACTACCATTACTTACTCCCCAAACTTGAGCACCAAGTACTTTAAAAAGGTCATACTTATCTCTAAATCCGCAAACTTCTATAGTGCATCCAGGGGTATCATCCTTTGGATAGAAAAATAAAACCAGAGGAGTTTTCAAGTCATTATTTGTTCTTTTTGTTCCATTCTGATCTAATAAAGAAAATTCTGGAACCTTATCACCAATCTGCAAAATAAATCTTATAAAACTTTATTTTAGAAGTAATTAATATTTTATTGTGAGCATCAATGACAAATTTTTGGATAAATATTTCATATATTGTCCTAAAAGATACTAAAAGATCTTTAAGATTTACTAATGTAATTGAATATATATATCTATTCTCATGGAATTTGCCATATATAGTTTTTTGTTTCTAATTCTCTTTATGGGAGTACTTTTTAATTTAAAAATAACAAATACTAAGAGAGTTAATGAAATAAGAAATAAATTAAAAAAAAATTAAAATTGAACTAAAAGAATTTTATTTCTCTAAAAATGATATTTAAAATTCTATTTTTTCATTAGGGGTAAATACAGAACAATAATCACTTACTATATTTTTTAAGCCAATTTCGGAAGACTTCTTAGACTCTAATTTTAATTTTTCTATAGCTTGTTTTGCATCAATCTCCTTGAGCCTGTATCTAGCGCATG
>JAOOLH010000054.1 GCA_028408675.1 Prochlorococcus sp. AH-716-K03
ATTGAACTTGGTTCCGCTTTTATAAAAATTGGTCAGCTATTATCTGCAAGACCTGATTTAATCCCGAATACTTGGGTACAAGAATTATCAAAGTTGCAAGATCAAGTTCCTCAGTTTTCATATACAAAAGTTGAAAAAATTATCCAAAAAGAATTAGGACGAAGGTTTTCAGAAATAAAACAAATTACTTCTATTCCAATTGGATCAGCTTCCTTAGCTCAGGTTCATAAAGCGACTTTAACCAATGGTAAAGAAGTTGTATTTAAAGTTCAAAGACCTAACCTTAAGAATTTATTCACCATAGATTTGAACATAATGCAACAAATTGCTTTCATAATCCAAAAGAATAAGAACTGGAGTCGAGGGAGAAATTGGGTTGCCATAGCAAAAGAGTGTAGAAAAGTTCTTATGAAAGAATTAGATTTTAAATGTGAAGCTCAATATGCTGCAAGGTTCAGGCAACAATTTCTTGATGATGAAAATATAGAAGTTCCTGAGGTAATTTGGAACTTGAGCAGTGAAAAAGTTCTTTGTTTAAGTTATTTAGAAGGTACAAAAATAAGTGATATTGAAAAATTAAAAGCTAAGAATGTTGACTTAGCAAAGATTGCAGAAATAGGTGCAATTAGCTATTTAAAACAGCTCGTAAATTATGGTTTTTTTCATGCTGATCCTCATCCAGGGAATTTAGCAGTTTCAAATTCAGGCAAATTAATTTTTTATGATTTTGGGATGATGGGCAATATTTCAAATAATCTACAAGCAAGCTTAGGATCTATGGTTCAATCTGCAGCATTAAGAGATGCATCATCACTCGTAACTCAGCTCCAGCAAGCTGGCTTAATTTCTAAAGATATAGATGTAGGACCAGTCAGAAGATTAGTTAGATTAATGCTTAAAGAAGCTTTAACTCCACCATTCAGCCCAAATATCATAGAAAAACTATCTGGGGATTTATACGAACTTGTTTATGAAACTCCTTTTCAGCTACCAGTTGATTTAATATTTGTAATGAGAGCATTATCAACTTTTGAAGGTGTTGGTAGAATGTTAGATCCAGGGTTTAACCTTGTATCAATTACTAAGCCTTATCTAATTGATCTAATGACTTCAAACAATCAAACACCTAATGATTTAATTAACCAATTTGGAAGGCAAGTAGGGGAGTTAGGCTCAAAGGCTGTAGGTATCCCAAAAAGAATTGATGAGAGTTTAGAGAGATTAGAACAGGGTGATTTACAACTTCAAATAAGAATGGGCGAATCAGATAGACAATTTAAAAAAATGTTTACTGCTCAAAAATCATTAGGTCATTCAATTCTTATAGGGAGCTTAACCATAGCATCAGCTTTACTAGTCACAAATAACCAAAATAATTTTGCAGTATTACCTTTAATTTTTGCGACACCAATAAGTATTGATTGGATTAGGTGTCAATTAAGCATGAGGAAAGGTTCAAGAATAGAAAAGCTTAAGCAATAAAAACTATATATTTTTTGGACCTAATCCTAAATCACCAGCAAATCTAGCTTGATCACCCAATTCTTCCTCAATCCTTAAGAGCCTGTTGTACTTGGCAATTCTTTCACTTCTGCTCAAAGAGCCAGTTTTAATTTGCCCAGCTCTTGTAGCGACAGATAAATCAGCAATCGTTGTATCTTCTGTCTCACCGCTTCTATGACTGATAACACTTGTAAAACCTGCACTTTTAGCTAGATCCATAGCTTCCAAAGTTTCAGTTAATGTTCCAATTTGATTTACCTTTATTAATATTGAATTTGCAGATTTTTCTGATATTCCTTTTCTTAACCTTTCAGTATTAGTTACGAATAAATCATCCCCTACTAACTGCACCTTATTTCCAATCTCTTTATTTAAGGTTGTCCAACCCTCCCAATCATCTTCTGCTAATCCATCCTCTACAGAAACTATTGGATAATTTGAAACTAAACTTGAAAGGTAAGAAATCATTTGAGAACTAGTATAACTTTTACCTTCATATTTATAAAATCCATCTTTATAAAATTCAGTGCTAGCTACGTCTAATGCTAACGATACTTGTTCACCAGGAATAAATCCTGCTTTCTGAATAGCCTCTAATAGCAAATCTCCTGCTGCTTCACTAGATGACAATTCTGGAGCAAAACCACCTTCGTCTCCAACAGCAGTAGATAAACCTTTTTGGGCGAGCAAAGATTTGAGTGAATGGAATATTTCAGTTCCAATTCTTAATGATTCACTAAAAGTTTTCACCCCATGAGGGACAAGCATAAATTCTTGGCAATCTAGTCCATTAGGTGCATGAGCTCCACCATTAATTACATTCATCAGTGGTACTGGGAGAAGATTAGATAATGGATCTCCAAGATATCTATATAAAGGAATATCCAAAGCATTTGATGCAGCTCTAGCATTGGCTAAACTCACTGCAAGAATTGAGTTAGCTCCCAAATTAGATTTATTAGGAGTTCCATCAATTTCAATCATTAAGTTATCAATGCTTGTTTGATCTAAAGCTGATAATCCACATAAAGCTGGAGAAATTGTCTCATGAATTTTGTTAACCGCATTTAAGACTCCTTTCCCCATGTATTTTTCCCCACCGTCTCTTAATTCATGTGCTTCATGCGCACCAGTACTTGCTCCACTAGGAACTATTGCTCTGCCAATAGCGCCACATTCTAAAAATACTTCAGCCTCTACAGTAGGGTTTCCTCTTGAATCAAGCACTTGCCTAGCTTCAATGGTGTCAATAAGGAAATCAATAGTTTCTTTCACAATTTAATTAATACTATTTAAATCCTATAAATAGCTGAAGTATTTGGCTAATATCTGAAATATAAAGAAGGTAATTAAATAATTTTTTTTTGATTTCAAAACAAGTTATCAATGCTTCACCAATAAATCAGTCAATTTAGAATTTTTTTTTCAAACAAATAAATACTATCTTTATCCTAAAAATTTTTTTAATTTCATCTTATAATTTAAAAAATTCTAAATGATAATTAAGGGTAATCTTAATTAAGATAAAAATAGAATGATTAAGCATAACTTTTGTATATTTCATGAGAGAAACTCTTACATCAAATCCAGAACTATTTAGTGATATAAGTTGGAATCTTCTTTTATTAGGAGAGGAAACTGCAAAAAAGTGGGATCATAGTGAATTCAATATTGAACATATCATTTATACTTTGTTCACCTCAAGTGACTTTTTTGCATATTTAGATAAGTTATCAATAGATCAAGATACAGTATTAGATATCACTGAGGATTTTCTAGAGGAAACTCCAACGTATGATTCAGATATTTTTACTATTGGTGAAGAACTTGAAATTTTACTAGATAATGCAAATCAAATAAAAACTCAATGGGGATCAAATTTCATAGAGATTCCTCATTTATTAATTGCTTTAGGTAGAGATTCAAGAATAGGTAATTATGTTTTTCAAGAAGGAGATCTTTCAGTAGAGCAATTAGAAGAAGAATTGAAATTTTTCCCTAATATTAATCAAAGTAATGATTACCTTAAAAATAAAAGTAATTTGTCAGATAAAAATAATAAATTAGTCAATAAATCTATTGATACAAGAGGTAAAGAGGACATAATACAGGAATCAAAAGCTATTATTCCATTACCGAAAAGTAATCTTATAGTTGAAACTAAGCAAAAAATTGAGAATAATGCACTTTCTCTTTATGGAAAAGATTTAACTGAAGCCGCCGAAAAAGGTTTACTCGATCCAGTAATTGGAAGGGAAGATGAAATTAATAACTTAATGAGAGTTTTATCAAGACGTAGCAAAAATAATCCTATTCTCATTGGTTATCCAGGTGTTGGGAAAACCTCTATTACCAAATTACTTGCTCAATTGATAGTAGAAAAAAAAGTTCCTGATTCATTAAAAGACTTAAAAATTATTTCTCTTGACATAGGAGCATTAGTATCTGGTACAAAATTTAGAGGACAATTAGAAGAAAGATTAAGTTTAATACTTAATGAACTTAAAGACCCAAATCAGGGAGTTATTTTATTCATTGATGAAATTCATACAATAATTAGCTCTGATAGATCTACAGCAGATATAAGCAATATTTTAAAGCCTTTGCTTACCGAAGGAGATCTAAGATGCATAGGAACAACAACTCCTGAAAAGTTTCGCGAAAGTATTGAAAGAGATCAGGCATTAAATAATTGCTTTCAAAAGATCATTGTCAATGAACCATCAGTAGAGTTAACTTCAAAAATATTGCAAGGTATAAAAAAGAAATATGAATTACATCATGGCATCAGAATTACTGATGAAGCGATAAATTGTTCTGCGAGACTAGCAAATAGATATATAAGCGATAAGTGTCTTCCAGATAAAGCAATAGATTTAATTGATGA
>JAOOLH010000055.1 GCA_028408675.1 Prochlorococcus sp. AH-716-K03
CTTCAGTTAATAGAGAAAGTACACCCTCTCCTTTAGCATCATTTTCTAACTTATTAAGTAACTTTGTGCCATAACCTTTTCTTTGTGAATTTCCTTTGCAATATAAAAGTGCGATCCTGTTATCTGGATATCTTGAAGAAAAGGCGAGTATATTTTTTTTATCGTAAATATACCATCCTTTACCTTTAGTAAGAGATAAGTCAAAATTTTTATTTTCCCAGGCTTGGCTTGCCCAAGCATTCTTTTGCTCGGTAGAATAAATTTTTTCATCTATAGATAATATTGATTCAAAATATAACTTCTTTATATCAAGGTGTTCTTTTTTGGTAATCTGTTTTAAATACATAATTTTATTTATTTAAGTTTTGGAAAAAAATATTGTTGCAATTGGAGGTGGAGGATTTGGTCGTTCTTTAGGTGATCTTAAAATAGAAAAATATATTACATCCTTAGTTAAAAAAGAAAGACCCAAAATTTGCTTTATTCCCACTGCATCAGGTGATAATGACTTATATAAATTAAATTTTTATAGGGCTTTTTCAGAATTAAATTGTATAACCAATCATCTTGACTTTTTTAAAAGAACAGAAAATTTAGAAGAAAAGATTTTATCCCAAGATATTATTTATGTTGGGGGAGGTAATACAAAAAGTATGTTAGGTGTTTGGAAAGAATGGAATCTACATAATATTCTCAAAATTGGTTATCAAAACGGGATTGTAATGAGTGGCGTAAGTGCAGGTGCAATATGCTGGTTTGATAAGGGGATAACTGATTCTTTTTCTGATAAATTAGAGATAATTGATTGCTTAGGCATCGTAAATGGAGTTGCTTGTCCTCATTATGATGAAGAACCTGAAAGAAAGCATTTTGTAAATGAAATAATCAATAATAATAGAATAGATTCTTGTATTTGTATTGAGGGTAATTGTGCTTTACATATAAAAAATGAAATAAAATATTCAGCAGTTAATTTTGGTAACAAAAAAAAGTGCTTAAATATTTTAAAAAAAAATGAAAACTTAATTCAAGAATATTTTTAAAATAAAATTTTGTTTAAAAAATTATTTTAGATATCGTCGTTCTTAGAAATAGATACAAGTTCAACTCCTTTATATTTTACAAAAGAGGCAGTCCAAATTTCTTTTGAAAGATTACCCAAGTACTTTAAGAATTGATTTGTATCACCATCTCTTATCCATTCAGATTTAATAAAAGGTAGTTCTTTTTGCATTCTTTTTGGATGCATATGAACTAATAATAATCCTCTATCTTCAGAAACTCTTTTTAATGATCCTTCATCACTTCTTTGAAAAACTCTAAGAAGAAGATTTAAAATTACTTCTTGTCCAAGTTTATTAAGATTACCCTCTTCTTGTAAATTCTCCTTAATTTCCTTTCCGCCTAAAGGCATAGCTCTTAAGTCATTTTGCTCTATTAAAGCAATTGCAATTAAATAATCCTGACTTGCCATATTCTTTAGTAATCTTGTTTTTACTATTCTAACCCCTAGAGTTCATCATAAATTTGATTTAAATAAGAATTTTATTCATAGAATTTAAATATTAGATATTTATTTTTTATAAGGTTTCTTTTTATTTATCTATATAAAATATAATCTTTTGTAAATATCCTTATACTTATTAATATGAAATCATTATTTTTATTATTTTCAGGATTAATTATAGGTTTGTGGACTTCTTGGCCAGGCCTTATTATTCCAAATAACTGGAAATGTTTTATGGATATAATTGATAAATCATCCAAAGAACAAATTTCATTGAAAGCTGCCTTGGCAATTTCACCAAATTACTTATTAAAAGGAAAAGGTAATACAAAAATATCAAAAATAAGAGTTGTTAGTGATGCTTGCTTCCGATAAATCATCAAAAGAAAAAAATTTATAATTATACTTATGTTAAAAAATTTTAGATATGAATTATCTTTTAAAAATATCTTGCAATTAGAATATAAACTTAATTTTTGCAGATCAAATAAACTAAATAAGATAAATATCCCATGCAAAGGAATTATAAAAAAAGAATTCCTTTTACAGATTATCGATTATATTGGTGAAAACTATTATGATTTGGATGTAGTTTATCACTACAGTCTTTATCATCAATATACAAAAAATAGAAATACATCGTATTTAGAATTTATAAATTTTATTAAAAAATGTAATACCTACAATAATAAGGAAATACTTCTTGTTTCCGGTTCAAGGAAGAGAAAAAACTTTGAAGTGTTAAGTGTATTGAAAGAATTTAAAAATTATAAAACATCTAAAATAGATATTGGGATTTCTTATAATCCTTATTTAAAAAAATATTTTGAGGTTTGTGATGAGAGATTAAGATTTGAAAAAAAATTTTTATCAGGATTAACAAAATCAATCTGGCTCCAATTTGGAACTGATATTAAATTAATTGAAACTGAAATTAATTTTTTAAAAAAATTTATTCTTAATTATTCATCTAATTATGAGCAAAATGTAAAAATTTTTGGAAGCGTTTTAATCCCATCCAGACAATTTATTTCAAGGTTTAAGTTTCGTCCTTGGAAGGGAGTTTATATTTCAGATATGTATCTAAATTCACTTGATGATTTTTATTCATTTACAAAAGATTTAATTGCTATTTATCTTGATAATAATATTTGTCCTGTAATTGAAACCGATATCTCTTCTTTAGAGAAATTAGATGAAATTTATACTTTGTTGAAACACTAAAAAGTAAATTATTATGCATAGTGATAATTCATATGATATTGCAATAATTGGTGGAGGCATATCTTCATGCGTATTTGCATCAACTCATATTAAAAATGGTTTTGATGGGAAAATCGCAATTATAGAAAATGGTCGAAAACTTGGGGGTAGATCTAGTACTAGAAATAGTTTTAATAATATTGGTTGGGAGCTTAATCATGGTTCTCCTAATTTTAATATTTGCAATAAAACTAATAATCATTTATTACAATCATTTATTCAAGAATTATTAGATTCAAAAATTATCGAATCCGATACTTCAGATGTAATCGATTTGAAAGAAAATCATTTATTTGAAACTAGAATTAATTCTGATTTCTTATGTTGCTCTAATTATATTCCTAGATCCTCTATGTCTGAATTATCGCAGAAAATCATTTCTAAAGAAAACTTAAATGATCAGGTTAAGTATTTCTTTGAAACTTTAATAGTTAAATTAAATTATGATAATAATAGGTGGATTTTAACTTCTAAAAATGGAAATAAATTTAAAACAAAATTTCTTATTTGTTCAAGCAATTTAATTTTGCATAAAAGATCTTTAGATATTTTGAAGGTTAATCAAATCCCTTTAAGAAAAGCTATTCCTGAGAATAATGATAAAAAAATTGATAAAATCATAAATCTTCTTACTAAACAAGATTATGTTCAAAGGCTAACTTTTTTGATTTATACAAAAATAAATTATTGTTATAAAGATAACTATAAAAATAAATTTAGATATTTTATTTTAAGTAAACTTTTAGAGGAAAAATTTAAATTTGAAAGAATTATTTTTCAAAAGCAATCAAATAATAACTTAGGTATTGTAATTCATACAAAGAATAACGAATTTATTGAGGAATTTTTTCATTTCCAAAATAAAGATAAATTTAAAGAAAAAATATTAATTAACTTCAATCAGTTATTTGATAAAAGCAATTTTATAAATAAATTAAATGATTATCAAGATTTATCTATAATGATTTGGAGAGCATCTCAGCCTTCTGGCCTAGCTATTCCTGAAGTTTTGCAAGTTTGTGAAAATTATAATATCGCTTTTTGCGGAGATTGGTTTGATTTTGAAGGTTTTGGAAGGATTGAAGGGGCAATTTTGAGTGCCTTGAAATTGTCTTGCAAAATTAATTCAATATCTTAGTTATATTTTTTAGTAAA
>JAOOLH010000056.1 GCA_028408675.1 Prochlorococcus sp. AH-716-K03
GTAACAATCCTAGAGTCGTTAAAAAGGCTTATATATACGTAGCTTCAAAAATTTTATGGACATCTGTTTAGAAAATATAGACAACAATTTAAATAAATCTATTAATCCCACGAGTGTTCTTGGAATGTTATGGCTCCAGACTCATTTTGAAGATAATCAATGGGAAGCCTTATCAAATGATCAAGTAATAATTTCAAAAGAAAACTCTAAGTTACTAATTAAAGATGCAATTAGCGCTGGTCTGATGATCAAATCAGTTTCTGGAGTTTCGATGCTAGATGTTTTTCAGAAAAAGAATTAATATTAAGTTATTCAAAAGAAAAACATGAAGAAAATTGAGGCAATCATACGTCCATTTAAATTGGAAGATGTAAAAATTGCATTAGTAAATTCTGGAATAGTTGGAATGACTGTAAGTGAAGTTAGGGGATTTGGCAGGCAAAAAGGTCAGGTAGAAAGGTATAGAGGTTCAGAATTTACAGTTGAATTTCTTCAGAAACTTAAAGTAGAAGTTGTAGTAGAAAATGAAAAAGTAAGTTCAGTAATAGATGCAATTGCCGAAGCTGCAAAAACAGGCGAAATTGGAGATGGGAAAATATTTATATCATCTATTGATTCTGTTGTAAGAATTAGAACTGGAGATACGGATGAAGAAGCACTTTAATTAAAGAGTTTCTTTTACTAAATTTTCTATAAAATTACTATCAATTGTTGGATTAGATATCCCAATCTTAGACATCCAAGCTAGATATTCATGATTTCCTGCAGGCCCAACTAATGGTGAAGCTACTAGACCTTGTATATTCCATTCAAATTGTTCTGCTGCATTAATAACTGACTCTATAGCCTCAATATGATATTCAGCCTTTCTTACAACACCCCCTTTACTGACTCGATCTTTGCCTACCTCAAATTGAGGTTTAATAAGAAATATTAGCTTTTTATATAGTTTTTTATATAGTTTTTTATATAGTTTTAATAAAGATAATTTTGAAAAAATGAGTACAGCTAATTTACATGACTCGACTAATAAGCCTTTATACGGAGAAAGACTAATAGAAGAATCAAATATAATTTGTTTTGAAAATCCTAATAAAAAAAGGATTTATGAAATTTCAATTGAATTACCTGAATTTACTTGTAAATGCCCATTTTCGGGTTATCCAGATTTTGCAAAATTAAATATCTTTTATCAGCCTAATATGAAAGTATATGAGTTAAAATCCTTAAAACTTTATATTAATAAATTTAGAGATCTTAAAATATCACACGAAGAAGTGGTAAATAGAGTTATGGATGATCTTCTTAATGCAGCAGCGCCACACTGGATTCATTTAAACGCTGATTTTAATCCTAGAGGAAATGTTTCTATGAAATTAGATATTTATAGTGGACAGAAAAGAAATTAATTATTCTTGATCTCATCTGATAATTTTAGAAATTCCTTCTTAAAACCTAAAAGATTTCTATTACTTAAACCACCAATAAATAATTTATTTGTATTTTTATTAAATAAAATCCAAATTTGGTTTGTAGGAATAAGACTAAAAATTGTTCCCACAATTATTAGAGTAAAGGATAGATAAATAAATGGAATTGAAGGATCATTTTTAATAATTAAACCACTACTAGGAATTATTTTTTTTAAAGATAGTTTTGAAGAATTAATTTCTAATGGATTATCATTTAAATAAACAAAATTTTCAGAAAAATCTTCAATATTTGAGACTTTAAGTGGACCATTTTCATTATCAACAGTAAATAGATAATTTTTTTTATTTTCTCTACCCAATTCAACTAAAAGCCCCCATATTTGATCTCCTATTTCAGGAATAGGTTTTAGTTGAAGTTGGTAAAGAACATTATCAATGTCTATAACAATATTTGAAACAGACCAATCAGCTTGATAAATAGTTAAACCTTCGAATCTGATAGGTTGATTTACTTGAGTGGTTTTTATTTCATTCAAATTTTGTTGTTTCGAAAAAAATTCTAAATTTGAAATAAATTGCTTTGGTTTCCCATCACTTTCACGTTCAATAAAAAAGTTTTTTAATTTTACTTTTACTTTTGAGTTTGTACTCTCATTTATTAGATCTAAACTTTCTCCTAATCTCAAAAATTGTTCTTTAGATTGGCTACTCAAATTTCCGTATGCAGAACCAATTAATAAAATAATTAACCCTATATGGACAATTATAGGTCCAAGTTTTCCTACTAAGCCTTTTCTAGCTGATAAGCGATTTTCAAATTTGGAAATGCTCCAACCTTTTTTTCTAAGTAAAGAATCAGCTTTTAAAATGTGGTCGCCATCTTGGATTGTTTCGTAATTAGTTATTAATTGGAGTTTGTAGAATTTTTTTTCATCTTTATAGTCAGTCCATATTAATGCTGCTTTTAAAGACGGTATTTGCCTCCTAAAGCTGCAAGCAGCAAGAGAAATACAAAGTAGTATTAATGAGAACAAAAACCAATTACTTGTATAAATATGATCTAATTGGAGTTTTATAACTTGAGATCCATTAATAAATCCAAATATTGGCGTTTTGTTGTAGAAATCAATATACTCTTGTTGATCATTGCCTTGAGGTATAAACGTTCCAACTCCACTTGAAATGGCAATGAAAATTATTAATAGTATTGCAAATCTTAAACTTGATATCTTTAGAAAAAATTTTTTAAAAATAACCATTTAAATCCAATATGAAATTAAATTTAGAATCCCTATTGAAACTAAAAATACCCCACTTAAAGTAGGAATTATTTGACTATATTTTCTGAGTTCTAGAAACTGCTTTAAATTTTCAGTTGTCGCTCCTGCAAGGATTAATGGAGTTACTTGACCAAGGCCAAAGAAGAATAAAAAAATTATTGAAATTGCAGGGTTTTTTGCTTGTGATACCCATGCTAAGAGTGAAGCTAGTACTGGAGTAATGCAAGGTGAAGAGGCAAGACCAAAAGCTCCACCTATTACAAAAGGGGTAATTATAGAAGGCACCTTATCTTCCATAAATTGCAAATCTGGCCCATTAGGTAATTGGAACTTTAAAATTCCTAATAAATTTAAACCCATAATAATTGCTATGAAAGCTATTAAAGATGTGTAGTAAGAGGGCAATTGTCCATATATTTTTCCTAAGAATCCACTTAATGCACCCAATGTAATTAGAGAAAAAATTACCCCTCCAGAAAAACTAATAAGTTTAAATTTATTATTTTTAGTTCCACCAACATAAGCAATTGTGATTGGCAATAAAGATAATGAACATGGACCAAGACTTGTTAAAAGGCCTGCGGTAAAAACCAAAAATATTGTAAGTGGGCCTGGATTATTAAGCCCTTGATCCATTAGCAAATTACCCTTTTGAGCTAATTCTGAAATAATTAAATTAATTGAGGCGATAACTAGAATCTAAATCTTTTAAATTCTAACTAATGAAGAGACTTTCGTGCACTAATCATGCCTATATAACCAGTTGATTCCAGTGAACACCTTAACAACATTCCTATTACAAAAAATGAGGATAATAAGGAATTCCCTCCGTAACTTACAAAAGGTAATGGTAATCCAGTTGTGGGCATTGTTCCTGTTGCCACAGCTATATGCATTATAGATTGGCCTATAAGTAAGGTTGCGCATCCAATAGCAACTAACTTTGTATAATTATTCCTACACTTTATTGCAATTCTTAAGCTTACATAAGAAAAAAGAACTAAAAAGCCCAACAATAATGTTGATCCTAATAAACCAAATTCTTCTGCGAAAATAGCAAAAATGAAAT
>JAOOLH010000057.1 GCA_028408675.1 Prochlorococcus sp. AH-716-K03
TTTCACCTTGGAATTATATTCCATTAATGGATAGATGGTTAATAGCGCAAATATTACCTCCAATGATATTTTCCATCTCTGCTTTTACTGTTATCTCTTTATCTGTGGGTGTAATGTTTGATCTGATAAGAAAAATAGTTGAATTTGGATTACCTTTATTTTTAGCCATAAAGGTTCTTTTTTATAGCCTTCCAAGTTTTCTTGTTTTATCATTCCCAATGGCAGTTTTGTTATCTACATTATTAGCTTATGGGAAATTATCAGCTAATTCCGAATTATTAGCATTGAAATCTTTAGGGATAAAAACCTCAAGAATCATTACTCCTGCTATAGCTATTTCAATATTTATGACAGGCTTAACTTTTTATTTCAACGATAACTTGGTACCTGCGAGTAATAAGTTAGCAGAATCTACTTTAAGAGCAGGAATAGGAAGTTCTTTTAGTAGTGAAAAAGGGAAAGATAATATAATGTTCTCTAGATATGGTTCAAGAATAAACTCAGCAACGAACAAACCCACAAGGACTAATACATTCCTGACTCATATTTTCTATGCCTCACTGTTCGAAAATAATATTATGCAGGAAGTAACAGTTTTGGATTTTTCAAGACAAGATATACAGCAAATTTTAAAAGCAAAAAGTGCTGTATTTGATAAGAAAAACTCCTCCTGGATATTTTCAGATGGGAGTATTGTTTCTATTGACCAAGGCGGGCAAACAACTAATATTCAATTTGAAAAATATAGGTATCCATTTGTCGAAGGGCCTCTAGATTTAGCAAGAGTTCCAAAAGATGCTACAGAAATGTCTCTGAAGCAAGCTTTAGAAGCTGAGCGAATATATAAAGAAACAGGAAACTTAAAAGAAATAAGAAGAATTCAAGTTCGCATCCAAGAAAAATTTACTTTACCTTGCGCATGCTTAGTATTCGGATTAATTGGCAGTAGCCTAGGATCTAAACCTCATTTAAGATCTTCCAAAAGTCAGGGCTTTGGATTAAGCGTTATTCTCATATTAATTTATTATGTAATGTCTTTTGTCTTCAGTTCATTTGGGGTAAAAGGATTGTTCAGTCCAATAATTGCAACTTGGCTTCCGGTACTAATTTCTATGGGAGGTGGAATTTATTTCTTGAGAAAATCTAGTTTATAAATTTGGATTGATGGGAAGTCGTCTTAAAATAATATTTATTTAATATTTTATTTTCTATTACTATAGACACTAATATTTTCAACTTTAAGATATCAAATTCATTTGCAGATTGGGTTAAAATATTCGACAGTTCAGAAATAAATGAATTTAATAAAAATGTAGAATTATCTCCTCTTTGTCGAGGAAAAAGTATAACTGATCCTCAAGAGGTTATTGTTATTCATCAAGCTGAAAAAGGAGACGCAAAAAATATATTTTCTGATCCTGAAATAATAAAGAATACAGAAACTGAAGTTCATATTTATAGCACTACAAAAATCACAAATTGATTATCAGATTAAATGAGAAAGTGATTCAATTTAAATAAAGTTTTTGCTTTACTATTTTAAAATCTTTAAATTTACCTGAGAAATATTCTTTGAATTTATTATTTTGAATACAAATCTTAAGAATAATATTGATTACTAATTTGATTTATTCTTTCAATTCCTTTCTATTAATACAGTTTTTCAACATGACTAATTATTTCATTACTTATTATTGGTTTAGCAATATTTGTTACTCACAGGTAATTAAACAAGGGAAAAAAGAAGATTCTCCTTCATTATCTAATTCATTACCTACTTAGATGGAAAACAAGCAAGATAAAATAATTAAGATTCTTAACGATAATAAATAGAATGTTTAAATGGCGGATCAGTATATAAAAGAAGTCTTAGATCAAGATAAGAATTGTGGGTAATGCTGATTCTTTTTGGTTAATCAATTCAAGCAGGAAAGAAGTCAAAAGATTTTTAAAAAATAATAAAAGTGAGGATAGATTCGTTGAGTATATGTTTGTAGATACTGGAGAAATTATTGGGATATTAGGAGATAAACCTCCATTAATGAAGACAAGAGTTTCAGTAAAAATTAATGAAGCTAGAGAAATTTACAAAAGATTAATTTTGCAGGGATGGAAAAAAACTAAACCAGTTTGGCCCTAAATATTATTTCCCTTAAACTTTTTATGAAAATTTCAAGGGGAAATTTAAAGAAGTTATTCCTAAAACAACTCACATATTTCTAAATTAAATTTTAATATTGTAAATATTAAGGTAATTATAAAATTTTGGGCGAAGCAAAAAGAAAAAAAGAATTAGGTATTTCTTCAAGAGAAAAGGTAATTGATATAAAAACATCTAATAGATATGTTTCTTGGCTTCCTGTTAACAAGACAAGAATAAAAAAATATCCCTACATGGGAGTAGTCACAATGGCATTAGGTGCAATAATCTTCCTAGTAAGTGGTGGATTTAATACTATTAATTAATTATTAGACAATCATTAATTAATAAGATTATTTTTTCAAGGGTATGGTTCTTTCAATATTTAAAATTACTTTTTATCAATTCTCAAATATCCGAACCAATCATTTCTTAATTGATCAAAGCTATCTTCAATTGTTGAACCTATAACCCATCTAACATCATGCAGTTCAATATTTGCTTTAGGAGATCTTCCTCCAACCACAACTTAATAAAGAAATTTCTTAAGAGGTATCATTTATTCATCATAAATATATCGCTAGCTAAAATAAAGGGTAATCTGAAAGATATGATAATTAGATTATTTATGATGTTTAAAGACTAATATTTTATATGGAACTAATTGGGCAATATAGGAATTCAGGCTTCGAAGCTGTAGCTGATGGTGTGATTTCCTTCTTTGATCGCCGCAAAGACTTACAGACTAATGGCATCACTTTTGGAACAAACACGTCTTTGAATTCAGAGCCTTACAAAGTTTCTACTGATATTAGTCTTGTTTCCATAGATCGATCAGATCCAGAAGCCTTTGCAATTTCAGAAGTCATTTATAGAGGAGTTAATGCAGCACTTAAAAAATATTTAGAAGATCGCCCACTTATAAAAGAATGCTGTCCAGAACAATCTTTATTTGTTAACCCAATATTTAATTTACAACGTTATGCACCTGGAGAAGGATTTAAGAAATGGCATTGCGATTGGACTATTAGTAATGAAACGACAGAACCTGTTAATAGAGTCCTAGCATGGATTCTTTATTGCAATAATGTTAGTTCTAGTGGAACAGAATTTCGTTGGCAGAATCATCATGAAGAAGCTGAAAGAGGAAAACTCATAATATTCCCTGCTGGAATATCTCATATTCATCGCGGTAGAATAAGTAATGATGACGAAAAAACTATTGTAACTGGCTGGATAAATGCTGGGAATCTTGAAAACTATATTTCACGCTTAGCAAATTCTTAGAATATTAAACTTATCTTTATCAAATTAAAAAAGCACTTAAACAATTAAGGCCTTATTAAGACTTGATATTTTTTATAAAGTTGATCAATATGTAGAAAATATCTTTTTTAGTTAAACCAGCCTTTTTTCTTAGCTTTAACTTCTGGAACTGTTTTAACCTTGGGTGTTTTATCTGTTCTGCCTTTGAAAATCATAAGAGGAATTATTGCACATAAGCCTAAGAATAATATCCAGAATAAGTAAACGTTCATAGTAAAATAAATTATTTTTTTCTATAATAAATATTTT
>JAOOLH010000058.1 GCA_028408675.1 Prochlorococcus sp. AH-716-K03
GCGGCTTACCTTCCGCAAGAAGTACTCTTGTCAGTGGGACATCTGGAACGGGTAAAACTGTTTTTTCTCTACAGTATTTACATCATGGAATTTGTAATTTTGATGAGCCAGGAATCTTTATTACCTTTGAAGAATCACCTTTAGATATAATTAGAAATGCAGCTAGTTTCGGATGGATTTACAGAAATTAATTGATCAAAACAAACTTTTTATTTTGGATGCATCACCAGATCCTGATGGTCAAGATGTGGCTGGAAATTTTGATCTTTCGGGTTTAATAGAAAGGATTAGTTATGCGATACGAAAATACAAGGCTAAAAGAGTAGCAATAGACTCAATTACAGCTGTTTTTCAGCAATATGATGCGATTTATGTTGTTAGACGTGAGATTTTCAGACTTATCGCGAGATTAAAAGAAATAGGAGTTACTACGATTATGACTACAGAAAGGATAGACGATTATGGTCCAATAGCTCGATATGGAGTTGAGGAATTCGTCTCTGATAATGTAGTACTACTCAGAAATGTTCTCGAGTCAGAAAAGAGAAGAAGAACTCTAGAAGTTTTAAAGTTAAGAGGTACCGTTCATATGAAAGGTGAATTCCCATTCACAATGGGCGAGGATGGTATAAGTGTTTTTGCCTTAGGGGCAATGAGATTAACGCAAAGATCATCAAATATCAGAATTAGTTCAGGAGTTAGAGATCTTGATGAGATGTGTGGGGGTGGTTATTTTCAGGATTCAATAATTCTAGCAACTGGTGCCACAGGCACAGGTAAAACTATGCTTGTATCTAAGTTTATTGAAGATGCCTATAATAATAATGAAAGAGCAATCCTGTTTGCGTACGAAGAATCTAGGGCTCAACTGAATAGAAATGCTACAAGTTGGGGGATAGATTTTGAAAAGATGGAAAGTGATGGATTATTAAAAATTATTTGTGCATATCCTGAATCAACTGGTTTAGAAGATCATTTGCAGATTATAAAAACTCAAATAAATCAATTTAAACCCAAAAGATTGGCAATTGACTCTCTCTCGGCATTGGCTCGAGGTGTAAGTTTGAATGCTTTTAGACAATTTGTAATTGGAGTTACTGGTTATTCAAAACAAGAAGAGATAGCAGGTTTCTTTACAAATACTGCTGAAGAATTTATGGGAAGTCATTCTATTACTGACTCTCATATCTCAACTATTACGGATACTATCTTATTACTTCAATATGTTGAAATTAAAGGGGAAATGGCGAGAGCAATAAATGTTTTTAAAATGAGAGGTTCATGGCATGATAAAAGGATAAGAGAATATATAATTACTGGCCAGGGTCCTGAAATAAAAGATTCATTTTCTAATTTTGAACAAATATTTAGTGGTGCTCCTCATAGAGTTATTTCAGATCAAAATGTTCAAAATGTTTTTAAAGGAATTGAAAAAATTTAAATCAAATCACTTAATTGCGAATCAGAAAAATTTTCTACATTGCTAATTGTTTGTGCTAATAATTCATCTTTATCAGATTGTTCTAGAGGTAAATCAAACCAAAAAGTTGTGCCAATACCTAGTTCACTAGCCATTCGAATTTCACCCCCATGTTTCTCAATTATTCCTCTTACGATAGACAAACCTAAGCCTGTGCCTTGTTCGGTATGAACAGCATTCTCAACTCTATAAAAACGATCAAATATTTTCTCTTGATCGGCTTGTGATATCCCTGAACCTGTATCAGCAATCTCAATTCTTACCTTGGGTAAAGGAGAAACTAATTCACATTGAGGGGCCTCTTTATTATTATTTGGAGGCAAAGCTGGGCATGAGTCAGGCCAAGTATAAGCACTAATTTTAAGAGTGCTATTTTTAGGACTAAATTTCAAACCGTTACCCAGTAAATTATCAAATACTTGTAAAAGTAGGTCAAAATTCCCAAGAATTGATGGGATATTATCCTCGATATCATGAGCAAGTGAGACATTTTTTTCAGTGGCATTGAGTCTGTAATTTCTGAGTGTTTGCTCTATAGCTGGCTTAATTTCCATAGGTTCTAATTGAATTATTTTACCTGACTCCAATCTTGATAAATCTAGGACATCATTAACTAATCTTGTTAATCTATCAGTCTCTGAATTGGCGATACCTAGAAATTCAAGTTGCTCTTCATTAGAAAGTTGATCTTTTAAATCGTACAAAGTTTCTACATAACTTTTTATATTAAAAAGTGGAGTTCTTAGTTCATGAGAAACATTACTTATAAATCTATTTTGTGCGGCATTAAGCTCAACTTCTCTTGTTAAATCCTGAATGGTTACTGCTATTCCTTTTAATTCAACTTTATTTGTATCTAAAACAGACTGTAAAACAATTCTTAGAGTCCTTGCAGGTTCTCCTAGGCTGCATCTTAAATCATCATTTTCCTTTTCTCTATTTAAGATAGATTCTATATTAGTGTGCAAATCATTAGACAAAATTTCAGGAATTTCATTTAAAAGATATTTGCCTTCTAAAAATCTTCCTTCCCAACGGAAAAGTCTTTTAGCTGTAGGATTTGTAAGAACAATTTTGCCTTTAGAATCCAATAATATTGCCCCATCAGCCATCGTAGCTATTAGAGACTGTTGCTTTATCTGAGCTGCTTTAAGTTCCTCTATATTAGCTTCATCATAATTCTCTAGTTGTGAAGCCATTCTATTAAAACCATTGAGCAATTCACCAAGGTCGCCAGTCATAGGCAAAGAAATTCTAGATTTGAAATTACCTTTTGAAATTTCTCTGACACCTGTTACTAATGCTCTTACCGGCCTGGTAATAGTCAAAGCATTAAATACTGCGCCGAGTATCACTAAAACCCATATTGAAATGAAAACTGCTATTGTTACTTCCCTAGTTAAAGCAGCACTTGCTAACGCTTTTTTATTAGGGGTAACCCCTAAAGCTAATGTTCCAAGATACTTACCTTTCCATAACATAGGCACGAATACATCAGTAACTTGTCCTTGGGGAGTAGAGTGTTGTCTTACTAAGGGAAATTGAGGCCTTTTCTTTAATTCAGACGGTAACTTTAATCTCCTAGTTAATTGAAATTGATTATCTGAACTTTTGGGAGTAGCACTAATTGGGATACCAAGTTGAACAATATCTTCAGCATCAGTGAAAAAAATATAACGTAAATTCCTACTTGATCTCCAAAACTTTTCTGCAACATTTGATATCTCTTTCTTTTGATTGTTCGCAACTAATTCGGTTACATTCCCAGATAGCAAAAGGCCTAGATCTCTTGCATATCTTGTGTCATTCATACCTGCATCTCTTTGAATGCTATTAAGAGCAAAAAAAGTTATACCAGTCATTAGCAAGCTTACAACAAGAGTTGCTATTGCTAATAATTTTGTTCTTAGGCTAAAACGACTCCACCAGGTGATTAAACTATTGACCCAGTAGCCCGAAACATTATCCATTTTTTCGTTTGAAGAGGTTAATTCTATTTTTTGAGAATCATCACTATTAATCATTTTATTTATCTTTTTCATTTAGATAATTTGTTC
>JAOOLH010000059.1 GCA_028408675.1 Prochlorococcus sp. AH-716-K03
GAGCAAATCTTTTTGGATTAAAAGAATTTGGAAATATCTATACAAGACTCATGAACCCCACCACTGATGTCTTCGAAAAAAGGATGGCAGCTTTAGAGGGCGGAATGGCTGCTTTAGCAACTTCGTCAGGTCAAGCTGCTCAATTTCTGGCAATAGTAAATTGCATGAAAGAAGGTGACAATTTTGTCTCTACATCCTTTTTATATGGAGGAACTTATAATCAATTTAAAGTTCAATTCCCTAGGTTGGGAATAGAAGTTAAATTTGCTGAAGGGGATAGTGTTGATAGTTTTAAAGACAAAATAGATGATAAAACTAAAGCAATCTATGTTGAATCAATGGGAAATCCTAGATTCAATATACCTGATTTTGAGGGGCTTTCTAATTTAGCAAAGGAAAATGGAATTCCTTTAATTGTTGACAATACTCTTGGGGCGGGAGGAGCTCTAATTAAACCAATTGATTTTGGTGCGGATATTATTGTAGAAAGCGCAACTAAATGGATAGGAGGACATGGAACTAGTATTGGTGGAGTAATTGTTGATGCAGGAACTTTTAATTGGGGAAATGGAAAATTCCCACTTATGAGTGAACCAAGTGCTGCTTATCACGGCTTAGTACATTGGGATGCGTTTGGATTTGGGAGTGATATATGTAAATCTTTAGGTGTACCTGATAATAGGAATATAGCCTTTGCCTTAAGAGCTAGGTTGGAGTGTCTAAGAGATTGGGGCCCAGCTCAAAGTCCTTTTAATTCTTTCTTATTATTACAAGGTTTAGAAACGTTAAGTTTAAGAATAGAAAGACAAACTTCTAACGCTCTTGAGTTAGCAAAATGGTTAGATTCAAATTCTCAAGTAACAAGTGTTAATTTTCCTGGTTTAGAATCTGATCCTTATTACTCAAGAGCTAAAAAATATACTACAGGGAGAGGTATGGGATGTATGCTTATGTTCTCTTTAAATGGGGGATATGAAAAAGCTGTTAAATTTATAGATTCATTAGAATTGGCTAGTCATCTTGCTAATGTGGGAGACTCCAAAACTTTAGTTATTCATCCTGCTTCCACAACGCACCAGCAATTATCAGAGGAAGAACAATTATCAGCGGGCGTTACTCCAACAATGGTTAGAGTATCTGTTGGGATAGAGCATATTGATGATATAAAAGCAGATTTTGAGCAGGCATTGTCAAAAATTACTTAAATAATGGAGATTCTTTGGCTTTAATAATACCTAGCAATTATCACAAGATTAGTGATGTTGAGAAAAATCATATTTCTTGGATTGAACCGGATTTGGCTGAAAGACAAGATATACGTCCATTAAGGATTGGTATTTTAAATATCATGCCTCTTGGGAAGCAATATGAATTTAATTTATTACATCCTCTTGGTTTATCTCCACTTCAAATTGAGCCTGTTTGGATAAAATTAAAATCCCATTCATATAAAACATGGGATCTTAACCATTTAAATAGTCTTTATACAACATGGGATGAGGCCAATGATCCAGCACCATTAGATGGGTTAATTATTACCGGTGCACCTGTTGAGCATTTAGCTTTTGAAGAAGTTAAATATTGGGATGAATTTGTCAATATTACTAATGAAGCAAGAATTTCATGTGCAAGCACCCTTGGTTTGTGCTGGGCAGGATTTGCACTCGCTTATTTGGCAGGCGTTAATAAAACAGTATTTGATAGGAAATTATTCGGGGTATTCCCATTGAAGAGTCTTGCCCCTGGTCATCCTTTAATGGGTACGCAAGATGATGAATTTATCTGTCCACAAAGTAGATTTGCAGGGTTACCTGATCTTGAAATGGAAGAAGCTCAAAAAAAAGGGAAATTGAATTTGCTTGCATATGGCAAGAATGTTGGTTACACAATATTTGAAACAATAGATCAAAAACAACTCATGCACTTAGGGCATCCTGAGTATACGGTGCATAGAATTATTAGCGAAATTAACAGAGATAAAAAAAAGGGAGATGTACCTCCTCCTGAGAATTTTGATATTAACTGTTCAAATACATCTTGGAGATCTCATCGGAATCTCCTTTTCCAGCAATGGCTGTGGTTTTGTTATCAGCAAGTTAGTCTCAATTAAATTTAACTAGTGGGAGGTTTCAAGACCTCCTAGTCTTTCAAATAAGTTCAAGCTTTCTTTATTTAATCCAATAATCTCAACTTTTGAACCGCTATTTTTGAATTTTCTGATAATTTGATCAAGAGCAACAACTCCGCTTTGATCCCAAATATGAGCTAAGGACATATCTATGATAATGTCTTTTGGATGCTCATGAATATCGAATCCTTGTAGAAAATATATTTTACTTACAAAAAATAATTGACCTTCAACTTTAAGTTATTTGGTTTTTACCTTTAATTTTTGAAACCGTTATTACTTTTGCAACTTTCCTGCTAAAAAGTATTGCAGCTAAACCAACTCCTGCAATTACACCTAGGGCAAGATTATGTGGTTTTGTAAGCATCGTCACCGCAAATGTCATAAGCATTACTGCAGTGTCACTTTTTGGTATCTTTCTGATATTCTTCAAACCATTTAAATCAGCAGTACTTACAGCAATTGTTATCATAATTGCTACTAAAGCGGCCATGGGTATTGCCCCTATCCATGGTTTTAAAAGGATGATCATTAATAGTAAAGATAATCCTGAAATTAATGTTGATAGCCTAGATTTGCCTCCATTCTCATTATTCATAACTGATTGCCCTACTAGCGCACAGCCTGCCATGCCTCCAAATAAAGAGGATATTATATTAGCTATACCTTGTCCCCTTGCTTCTTTGTTTTTGTTGGAACTTGTGTCTGTAGCATCATCTAATATATCTTGAGTTAAGAATGTTTCCATTAAACCAACTAGAGATATTGCCAACGATGTTGGCAATATTACACCTAAAGTTGAAAGGTTGAATGGTACTTTACCATTCGCTAATTCACCAAATGGTAAGGAGAGACTAGGGAATCCATTCGGTAATGTTCCTAAGTCACTAACAGTAGGGATTTCTAATTTAAAAAATACACTTATTAAGGTAAGCAAAACAATTGCTACTAATTGAGAAGGAATTACTTTTGTTATTTTTGGAAATCCGTAAATAATAATTAATCCTAAAGTTACGAGAATCCAAACAGTAGGTATTTGACTATTTATTGGATATTTTGAAAGTTCATTTTCTAATAGTTTTCCTTCATTAATGCCAATTCCTAATTGAAGGAATTGAGCTTGAAATATTAATAAAGCAAGAGCATTTACAAATCCGCTTAATACACCTGTAGGTACAAACCTCATTTGATAGGCCAGCCTTAGATATCCCCAGAGTATTTGAAAAACCCCTGTTAATAATCCTGCCGCTATTAAGTAGGAAAGACCAAGATTTGTTCCAGGGGCCTGAGCTTCTCCAATAGCAACAAC
>JAOOLH010000006.1 GCA_028408675.1 Prochlorococcus sp. AH-716-K03
GCTAGTAATTACCTAAATCCTCATAATTCTAAAGAGAACTGGTTGCAACAAGAATATCTACCAACTGATTTAAGAGGAATAAAATTTTGGAAACCCAAAGATTCTGGTTGGGAAAAAAATAAATATGAGGAATTACGTAAAAAACGAAAAATTTAAACTATCCCACTGCTGCAAATTATATTAGGCATAAAGTGAGAGCTATCTTTATAAGCTAAAGAGAAAGTCCATTTATAAAAAGTAATTTGGGTAAATTTCAACTTCAGTTTCTTTTTTTTATGAAATAAAGTTTTCTCGTTTTCAGAATATTGCCATTCCTTTATATCTTTAGCTAACTTGCCATGATCCCATTTTATAGCGGCCTCAACGGCACACCATTGATTTAAAATAGATTTTTTATATATTTCGCTCGAATTATTTGATTTGTTTGAGTTGAAGAAATATTTTTTTGCTAATTTCTCATAATCAAAATCTCTATCAAGTCTCTCAATATCAATTCCAATTTTTTTTTCATGCCAAACTAATATAATCGCATCACTGCAATGACTAAAACTAAAATATCCCATCCCGTTTGGTAATTCAGGAGGTTTTCCTGGATTTGCAATTATGGGCATCTCTAATGGATTTACTTTAAAAAAATTTCCTAAAGACTTTCTTATGTAAGCTCTACTTTCTAAAAATATATTTGCTCTTTGTCTAGAGAGCTTATTTGCGATTTCAAGTTCTTTCAGTGTTGCGACATCTTGTACACCTTTTATCTTATGAAACCAGATTTTTGGTATTTTATAATCATAGGTATTTATTAATGTCAATGGCTCTTAAGGTTGGTGATAAAGCACCAGAATTTAGTTTAAAAGACTCTTTTGAAAAAGACGTATCTTTAAAAGATTTTAAAGGTAAGAGAATAATACTATATTTTTATCCAAAAGATAATACCCCAGGTTGTACTAAAGAGGCTTGTAATTTTAAAGAAAATTGGGATTTACTTAAGGAAAATAATTTTGTAGTTCTCGGAATCAGTAAAGATAGTGCTTCTTCACATCAGAAATTCATCGAAAAATTCGACTTGCCTTTTGTTCTCTTGACTGACCCTGAACCTTATAAAGTATCTTCTGATTATGATAGTTATGGCCTTAAAAAATTTATGGGAAAGGAATATATGGGAATGATGAGAAATACTTTTTTAATTGATGTTGATGGTATGATTGAAAAAATTTACTTTAAAGTCAAAGCAGCTATAATGGCAGACCATATTATTTCAGATTTAGGATTAAGGTAAATATTTTAATGATTGAAGTGTGTGATCATGCCTTGCATAACTAAATTCGGGCAGATAATAATTTCATTATTCTTTTTCTTTAATACACTTCCAATTAATTCAGAGTCACCTCCGCAAACAATCAAAATATCTTTAGCAGGGTTAAATGATAAATTAATTACACCCATTAGAGAGTTGTAAACTCCTTTTAACATTGAATCTTCTGTACTAATTAAAAAATCTTCAATAGGGATATGGTACTTTTTAGGAGCTTTGAGATTCTTGGTATATTTCTCCATAGATCTTAGTTGAGTAAGAAAACCCGGTATAATTTGCCCACCGATAATAGAACCTTGTGCAGTTAACTTGGTAAGTGACAAAGTTGTTCCGCAATCTGCTACTAATAGTTCTTTTCTGAATGGGTTTTCTATTATTTTTAAAGCTTCCAAACAACCAAGAGCTCTATCAACTCCAAAATGATCCGGAAGATTTTTTAATTTAATATCCTTAGTTGAGATTTCATTTTCTTGCTTAAGAGGTAAATCTGGTAATTTCCCCACTGATGCCCAAATTAAATTATTTAAATTGATATTATGAGGCACTTTATTATTCCTTTGTGTATGAAAAAAACTATATTTAGTTTGCAAATTTTCTGCCCAGTGAAGTCTGCTATTGCCAACTAATAAGAAATTAATATCATCGATCATAGTCCTGAAAGAAAAATTTAATTTTCAGTATGAATTCCACATTCTTGCTTCATACCGCCAAATCTTGTTGACCTACCTTCTTTATCGATACTGTCAGGAGAGCTGGAATGCCAATCCCCTACAGTTGAATAACCTTTTAAGAAAAGTGGGTGGGAGGGTAATTGATTTTCTTTCATATAATAAAAAATATCTTTATTTTTCCAGTTAAGTAAGGGCCTTAAGGAGAGTCGTTTGCGTATTAAATCAATAAATTTCATTTTATTCCTATTATTGGTTTGCTCCGATCTCACACCACTAGCCCAACAGAATATGTCGTGTTTATCTAAAGCATTTTCTAAAGGTTTGATTTTTCTTATTTCATGGTATTTATCTAAATCACTAGATTTATTAGTTTCCCAAAGTTTTCCATAAAGGGATTCCATTCTTGCTGGAGATAGTTCACTTTGTAAAATCTCAATTTCTAAAGATAAATCATTAATTAGTCTCTCTGCATACTTATAAGTTTCTGAAGGTAAGTAACCAGTATCTATCCAGAAAATCTTAATTTTTTTTTGTAGTGAATATTGATGTACCATATGTAAAATAACTGATGATTGTATCCCAAAGCTTGTTGTAATAGCAAAGTGATTATCAAAGTTTTTATAACCCCACAATATTATTTCTTCGGGAGTCATATTTTTTAATTTTTTATTGTTCTCTTCTAAATTAAGTTGAATACTTTCTAGCGTTTTCTCAATCATTATCAAAGGTAGTTAGGGATTAGAGGTTATTTCGCTCAGTTTGAATATTATTCGTTTAATTTAATAGTACATTTAGGTTTAACAATATATCCTTCATGAGATCAATAAAAAAACCAATAGTAATAGTTGGCGCAGGATTTGGAGGTATGACAGTCGCTTCAAACTTAAAAAGACTTAATCCTTCATTGCCAATTCTAGTCGTTGATTCTGAAGCAAAGTTTATGTTTAAACCTTTAATGTATGAAGTTTTAAGCGAAGAATTATCAATGTGGGAGTCTGCTCCTGAGTTTTCAAGTATATTTTCAAATTTAGGTATTACTTTCCTTAGAAATTGTTTAACTAAAATTAGGTTTGATGAAAAGATTCTAGAATTTTCTGATGATTTAAATATAGGTTATGAATTTTTGATTCTTTGTACAGGATCAGTATCTAATAGTTTTTCAGTAAAAGGTGTGGATGAAAATTGTTATTTTTTTAATAATTTAAATGATCTTAAAAAGTTAAAGTCGTTTTTACAAAAATTTCAAAATAACAAAACAAAGAAAAAATTATTTGTAATTGGAGCAGGTCCTTCTGGGGTAGAGATCGCATGCAAGATTAATGATATATATAAAAATAAATTTGATATAAGTATTGTTGAAAGGTCTAATGAAATTTTAGGTCGAAATAAGATTTTTAATCGAGAAGAAGCTGAGAAAGCTTTAGAAAGAAGAAAAATAAATGTTTTTTTAAATTCAACTGTTCAAGAAATTTCAGATCAAAAAATAAGTATTTTGGATGATTCTGAGATTAAGGACTTAGATCAAGATGTTGTGATTTGGACTGCTGGGATCAAACCTAACCTTCCATACATTGATGAACAAGTTACACAAAAAGACGGAAGAATTTTAGTGAATAAAAAATTTCAGATAGATAATTTTTTAAATGCTTTTGCTATTGGAGATATTTCAATAATTAAAGGTATGGAGGATTTGCCTTTGACCGCTCAAGTTGCAATGCAACAAGGAAATCATCTTGCTAATAATATACAATTACTTTTTGAAGAAAGAGATCTTTTACCTTTTGATTTTGAAGACAATGGTGAAATGATCAGTTTAGGAATTGGTGAAGCATCCATTTCTGCTTTAGGTGTGACTTTATCGGGTAAATTGGCATTTAAGGCAAGAAGATTGATTTATGCTTCAAAAATGCCTGATATTGGTAAAAGCTTAAAATCTACAGCTTCCTGGTTATTTCAAATAAAATCTACTATGAATAATTCTATTAATAAAAACCCATAAACAATTTTAAACTTTTTTAGCATATTGTTTATAGGTATATTGAGTTAAATAAGTTTGATATGAATCTAATTTCTTTTTTTAGTAATAATTTAGATGCACTAATAACAGTATTAGTTTTATTCCTGTCATTAATTTTATTTATAAGAAATACTATAGCCCCTGAACTAACTGGTTTGTTATGCGTTGGAATATTTATTGTCACTGGAGTTCTAACCCCTGAAAAAGCCTTGTCTGGATTTGGAAGCCCATCTTTAATCACTTTGATGGGTTTATTTGCAGTTTCATCTGCATTATTTAAAAGTGGTGCGTTAGATAGAGTGAGGGAGCTTATATCCTCAGAAAATATTAAAACGCCAAGAAAATTAATTTTACTTATAACTTTTTTAATAGCCCCAATATCTGGAATCGTTCCTAATACGCCAGTTGTAGCATCCCTTTTGCCTTTAATTGAAGGCTGGTGTGAACGAAGAAATATTTCACCTTCCAAAGTTCTTTTACCTTTATCTTTTGCGACTCTATTGGGGGGAACACTTACATTATTAGGTAGCTCAGTAAATCTGCTAGTAAGTGATATTAGTCAGCAATTAGGCTATGGATCTCTTGAATTATTTAGCTTGACTTCAATAGGGATTCCAGTTTGGTTAATAGGCACAACATATATGATTTTAGTCTCTGACATTCTTTTGCCTGATAGAGGAAGAAATAAAGATTTTATTAAAAATGGTAATATGAATATTTATTTTACAGAAGTTACGATCCCTTCTTCGTCTGAATTAGTTGGTCAATCAGTAAGAAATAGTAGATTACAAAGAAGGTTCGATGTTGATGTTCTTGAGTTGCAAAGAAACGGGAAAGTGATACTACCTCCTCTTGCAGATCGCAAATTTGAGCCTGAAGATAGATTGATAGTACGTGTTACTAGGGCAGATTTATTGCGATTACAACAGGAACATACAATTTTGTTAGCTGAAAATAAGAGATCTTTTGGCAGCCCTAATCTTCTTTCTACTGAAGAAGGTACCAAAACTTTCGAGGCTTTGCTTCCTTCCGGATCAACTTTAGCCGGAGCAAGCTTGAGAGAACTAAGATTTAGGCAACGCCATAATGCGACAGTTTTAGCCCTCAGGAGAGGACAACAAACTGTTCAGGAAAGATTAGGTCAAGCTGTTTTAAGAGCAGGAGATGTCTTATTACTCCAAGCACCTTTAGACTCAATAAGAGGTTTGCAATCAAGTAATGATTTATTAATTTTGGATCAATTTGAAGATGATTTGCCATTTTTAATTAGAAAACCAATAGCAATAGCAATAGCAATTGCTATGGTTCTCTTACCCTCCTTAACTAATATTCCATTAGTAGGATCAGTTCTTTTAGCACTTATAGCTATGGTTGCTTTTGGATGTTTGCGTCCTGCAGAAATACAAAGGTCAATTAGGCTTGATATTATTTTATTATTAGGTTCTTTATCGAGTTTCAGCGTAGCTATGCAAGTCACTGGATTGGCTGATCTAATAGCTATAAATTTGGATTTTGTCTTAAGTGGAATGCCACTCTATTTTGCTTTAATAGTAATTTTTGTAGCTACTGTAATACTTACTCAATTTATAAGTAACGCTGCTTCTGTTGCGCTGATATTGCCCGTAGCTATTCAGTTTTCATCCGTTTTGGGAATCTCACCAAATGCCCTGATAATGCTCGTATTGTTCGGTGCAAGTCAATCATTTTTAACTCCAATGGGTTATCAAACAAATTTAATGGTTTATGGACCTGGGAGATATAGATTTTTTGATATTGCAAAATATGGTGCGGGATTAACACTTATAATGTCATTGACTGTGCCAGCTTTAATAATTTTAAATTTTGAATAAATAAAGTGCAAATAAAGAACGTTGTTTATAAATTAAAAGAAATATACAGAAAGTTATCTGTACCTCAATTCACTATTGTCACAGGATTAATTATTATTATTTTTGGAACCTTAATTTTAAGTTCTCCATTATGTTCTTCATCGAATGTGGGCTTATGGGAAGCATTCTTTACATCTACTTCCGCAATAACTGTTACGGGGTTAACTATCATTGATGTAGGAGTAGACTTAAATATTTTTGGGCAAATGTTTTTGGCTTTAATGCTTTTATCTGGCGGTTTAGGCTTAATGGCTATTACTACTTTCTTGCAAGGATTTGTTGTTAAGGGTACTCAGCTCAGAACTAGATTGGATAAAGGTAAAACTCTCGATGAATTTGGGGTTGGTGGAATTGGCAGAACTTTTCAAAGCATTGCTATTACTGCCACTTCTATTATTTCTTTTGGAGCAATAGTATTATATTTTTTCGGGTTTCTAGAAATTCAAAATAATTGGCAAAGACTATGGTCTTCAATTTTTCATAGTATTTCTGCGTATAACAATGCAGGTTTTTCTTTATGGTCTAATAGCCTCCAAGATTATCGATCTAATTTTGTTGTAAATATTGTATTTATTTTTTTAATTGTGATGGGAGGACTTGGTTGGAGAGTTATTGACGATATATGGAGTAATAGAAAAAATCTTTCATATAAAAAATTGAGTCTTCATTCTAGATTAGTAATTAGGACAAGTTTTTCCTTAATAATTTTTGGATCATTAGGTTTCTTCGTAACAGAAACGTTATTAAATAGTCAATTTTTTAGTGATCTAAATTTCTTTGAGAGAATTTTATCATCTATTTTTGAGACTGTGAGTGCAAGAACGGCTGGATTTACAAATTTTCCAATATCTTTAAATTCAATATCAGATACTGGTCTCTTGCTATTAATGACGTTGATGTTTATTGGAGCTAGCACCGGTGGTACTGGTGGGGGAATCAAAACTACAACTTTTATTGCCTTAATGGCAGCAACTAGATCAACATTAAGGGGACAAAAAGATGTAATTATTAGTAATAGATTAATTTCAGATAAAGTTATTTTGAAAGCAGTTGGAATAACTGTTGGCTCTTTACTTTTTGTTCTATTGATGGCTATGTTATTAAGTACTACGAATACTTTTATTAAAAAAGAATCATTTACATTTCTAGAAATTCTTTTCACATGCATTTCTGCATTTGCAACAGTAGGTTTTGATATCGGTTTGACAGCAAAATTAAATCATTTTGGTCAATTTATTTTAATTATTGGTATGTTCGTAGGAAGACTTGGGATTCTTTTGCTTTTAAGTGCTCTATGGCAGGCTCTATATAAGAGTAGAATAGAAAGACAAAAAAGAATTGGCTATCCAAAAGCTGATCTTTATGTTTAGCCTTTACTAAAATTTATTATGGCTGATTGGTGGCAATGGTCTCCACAAAAAGAAGAGGAAGCTCTAACTTTTGCAGTTGTAGGAGTTGGTAGATTTGGAACCGCTGTATGTAGAGAACTTATAAGTAATGGAGTAGATGTTTTAGCTGCAGATGCTTCTGAGAAGGCTATTGATGATTTAAGACAATTAGAACCTTCTATTGAGGCAAGAGTAATAGATTGCACTGATGAAGAATCAATGAAGGAATCAGGTATTTTAGAGATGAATACAGTTGTAGTCGGTATTAGTGAGCCCATTGAAGCAAGTATTACTACTACTCTTATTGCTAAGGATAGTGAAGGAACAAAAGTAAAAAGAGTTATTGCAAGAGCTACGAGTGATTTGCATGAAAAGATGTTAAAAAGGGTAGGTGCTGATAAGGTTGTTTTCCCTTCTAGAATGCAAGGTGAAAGATTAGGTTTAGAACTTGTTAGGCCAAATCTTATTGAAAGATTAGAATTGGATAATCAAACTGGAATAGATGAATTAACAGTTCCGGAAGAATTTATTGGTAGATCTTTAAGAGATTTAAATTTAAGAAAAAATTATTTTGTTAACGTTCTTGCTGCTGGTCCTCCAGAACAATTAACAGTCAATCCTCCTGCAAAATATATTCTTGAGAGAGGAAATATTTTAGTAGTTATGGGGAAAACTTTAGATTTACAAAAATTACCTCAAAATTAATTATTTATTCTGGGATTTTTTGGTATACCTAATCCTTTGAGGAGCTCCTTTTAATCTTTTAACACTTTGTCTTTCTAATGTATCTCTGAAATTGTCGGTATCATTTTTGATATCTGATGTATGAGATTTTGCCTCTCTTTCGAAATAATTTTTAATTCCTTCCTGAATCAATACCTTTGCCATATTGCTGATAGTTCTTGATTCATTCTCAGCTAAGATGTTTAGTTGCTCACAAATTGATTCTGGGAGAACTACTTGTATTCTAGGGGATTTTGGCTTCCCATTAGTTGAGTTTTGGCGGGTTGCCATTAGTCAAATTGAATAACTGTTACTTTTAAGTATACACAGTTAGTCAAGGGTAGTATCTTTGTGTATATTAATAGTAAGGATATAAGCCTTTGATTTATTAGTTCCTTTTGTAAATTATGAAAAATTCAAGAAAACTTGATTCTTCTCAAAGATCAACAATTGCTAAAAAGGAAAAAAAATTAATACAGTCTGAGTCTTTAAGTAATGAGAATAGTGATGTATTGGTATCTGCAGTGATAAGTCCATATTTATTGACACATCTCCATCAAATTCTTCAGCGCTCTGAATATTATGCGCAGAAAGATGGAAGAGTATCTCATGCTGCTAATTTTGCAAAGCTTAGGAAAGTTCTATGTTTGGATGCAAGAAGTATGGCTGATGCCTCAGCCAAAGAAATAAAAGATACTGATCACGATTTATCTAAAAATCAATATAACGAACAAAATGTAGCTTAAGGGAATAGTCTATTGATATGAATTAATTGAAACTGATGACTACTAATGTTGAAAAACTCTACAATTTAATAGCCGATGATTCAAGAAAAAAACAAAGTTTATTTTTGATGGCTCTTACTAATCCAAAATCAGCTCTTGAAAAAATTTGCGAGATTGGAAGAGAAGTAGATATTCAGGTTACTAAAGAAGAGGTTATGGAGTATTTGTCAACTGTGGATGACGAAGCAACTAAATTATGGTTGATCAAGGCTCGAGGAGGTCTTTAGTAAAGGGTTTTGAGTGGTTCCTTCTTTGGTTTCTGGTGTTATTCTTCTGTTATATCCACCTCCACCAGCCAATGTCCAAAAAAACCAATAACTTGGAATTGCTAATGCTGCAGCTATGAAAATTACTACGATTTGTTCTATTCTTTTCATATCACAATTTTATTCCACAAAATTTTTTTTTGGTAAAAAGTCTCTAAGTTTGTAAATTCGATTTTTTTAAAGTGATTAGATTTGATAATGTAAGTAAAATTTACTCTACTGATGTTGTTCTAAAAAATATTAATTGGGAAATTAGGAAGGGAGAAAAGATTGGCTTAGTTGGTTCTAATGGAGCAGGTAAATCGACTCAATTTAAAATTTTAATTGGAGAGGAGGATCAAACAAGTGGACTAGTTCTTAAAGAAGGAAGTCCTAAAATCGCCCACTTAAAACAGGAGTTGGATTGTAATTTAAATCGAACAGTCAGAGAAGAATTAGAAAGTTCTTTTAAAGATATTCAAATAGTTTCAAATAAACTTCAAGAGATTGAAAATGAAATGAAAATTTTAGAATCTAGCAAAGACTGCGGAAAACTTGACCATCTTGTTAATCAACTAGCCAAATTTCAAGAAAAGTTTGAAGTTTTAGGCGGCTATCAAATGCAGGCAGAAGTAGAGAAGATACTGCCAAAATTAGGATTTTCTCAGGATGATGCAGATAAATTAGTTGGTAATTTTTCAGGTGGCTGGCAAATGAAAGTAGCTCTTGGAAAAATTATTTTGCAAGAACCTGATTTACTTTTACTTGATGAGCCAACAAATCATTTAGATTTGGAAACAATTTTTTGGCTAGAGGAATATTTAATGTCTTTAAAAATAGCAATTATATTAATTAGTCATGATCGATATTTCTTAGATAAATTATGTAAAAAAATTATTTTTATAGAAAGAGGAATTTCTGAAACTTATAATGGGAATTATTCATTTTTTATTGAACAAAAGTCTTTAAATGAAGCATCTCAAAGCAAAGCTTTTGAGTTGCAGCAAAAGGAGATCGAGACACAAAGAAAGTATATTGAAAGATTTCGAGCTAGTGCTACAAGGAGTACTCAGGCTAAAAGTAGGGAGAAGCAATTAAAAAAGATTGTAAAAATTGATGCACCTATTTCAAGAATTAAAAGTCCTTCTTTTAATTTTCCTGAATGTCCTCGTTCTGGTAAATCAGTTCTTCAAATTAAGAATTTATCTCATAGTTTTGAGGAAAAAATACTATTGTTTGACGTAAATTTAAAGGTTTCTGCCGGAGAAAAAATAGCAATTTTAGGTCCTAATGGATGTGGTAAATCTACTTTGTTGAAGTTAATTATAAAAAAAATAGAACCTGAAATAGGAGAAGTAAATTTAGGTAAACATAATATAGTTACAAGTTATTATGAGCAAAATCAGGCTGCAGCACTTGCTGTTGAAAAACAGGTTATTGATTTAATATATTCAAAAGCACCAGATTGGTCTCAACAAAAAGTAAGGACATTCTTAGGAAGTTTTGGCTTTCATAATAATTCTGTTTTTAAATATGTTAAACAACTTAGTGGTGGCGAAAAAGCTAGATTAGCATTGGCTTTAATGATAATGAATCCAAGCAATTTATTACTTCTTGATGAACCTACAAACCATTTAGATTTACAATCGAAAGAGAATCTCGAACTTGCAATAAATAATTATAAGGGCACCGTATTTATTATTTCGCATGATAGATATTTTATTTCTAAAATTGCAAATAGAATTATTGAAATTAAGGAATCTAAATTATTATCTTTTAATGGTAATTATGAAAGAAAAGGATTAAAAAATAGGTATTAAAAAATGTATTAAGTATTTTTTCGTACTTTTAAGTTGGTTGGTGTTTTTAGAAAACTTTACAATCCTCTAGGCAAGATCACTTATTTATCTTTACATACTTCATAACATTGATTAACGTAATAATTACGAATTTATTTTTTAATACTTATGAAAAAGTATGATTTAAAAGAAAGTAATTATGTTACTTCTGATCCAGTAGAAAATTATTTTGAATGTATTTCAATTTGTGATATAAAAGATGGTATTTGTATTTCTAAATGTGTAGAAATACTTAGAGATAATGAAAGTTAATAATTTATCTTGTTGATAAATTTTTAATATCAGTAGGTTTAACTTTTATTTTAATAATTTTACTTTTTCTCTTTAAGGTTATATTTATATATTTATTAATTCCATTATTACTTATTTCATTAATAACATCCGAAGAATTATTAATATCTCTTTTACCAACTTTTATAATTACATCATTGATTCTGATTCCACTTATTTCTGCAGGGCTATTTGGGACAACATATCCTACTTTTACAATACTTTTATTTATCTCAAAATAATTTTCATCTATTAAATTAATTCCAATCATTGGATGTATGACTCTTCCGTTATTAATAAGTTGTGAAGCGATATCTTTAGCTTTATTTATTGGAATTGCAAAACTTAAGCCTGCACCAGGTCCTGATCTTATCAAAGTATTAATTCCAATTACATCTCCCTTACTATTTAATAATGGTCCTCCAGAATTGCCAGGATTTATTGCAGCATCAGTCTGAATTAACTCAAACTTTTTATCATATATACCTAATTGTGAAATATTTCTATTTAAGTTACTAATTATTCCTAAAGTGACTGTATTTTCTAATCCGTAGGGATTTCCAACAGCTATTGCCCAATCACCAACCTCTATTTTTGATGAATCACCTAATTTAGCTTTTGGCCAAGGTCCTATCCCTTCAAGCTTAATTACAGCTATATCAGTCAGTAGATCTTGTCCTATTAATTTACCTTTATATTTTGCCCCACTGGATAAGCCAACTACTAACTTTTCAGATCCGTTAACAACATGCGCATTAGTCATTACTAAGCCATCTGCGAATATAAAACCACTTCCTTGACTCTGTTCTATTCTTGGTTCATTGTCACGGGGTACTTGTAATCCAAAGAATCTTTCAAAATAGGGGTCTATAAAAATTCTTGAATCTTTAGAAAATTGTTTATTTTTAACTAATCTTTGAGTGTCAATAGTAACTACAGAAGCACCGGTCTTTTTTATTGCTTTTGTAATGAAAGATCCGTTGGAAATTGTAAATTCTTTATCAAATTTTTGGTTTACTAAAGGCTGACATTTTACGTTTGGGATATTAATTAATCCCATCGCTAAATATGTTAGAAAAAAAAACTTTTTAAAAGAAAATTTTTTTAATTTATTTTGGGTCACTTTTTTTAAAAACATCTTTTTTAAGTAATTAAGTTAATCATCAACATTTAAATGCCTGAAATTATTTGATTGATAGAAGGATTTGTTTTTATGAAAATAGCTAAATTAATTTTTTTCGAGCTATTATGAATTTATATAATATAAAATAAATAAATTAAATGTCTTTCTTGCTTCCAATTGTTTATTCAGCTGCTCTTACATATTTAGTTTGGAAAGCTTTTAAAGTTATGTCAAATGGTTGGGGAGCTTTAGACAAAGATTCAAAACAATCTTTTACCACCAATATAAAACAAAAAAAATATACTATTCATCCTGAACTTTTAGATAAATCTGGAAATATAACTCAAGAAGAATTACTTACTGTAAGGTTTTCTAATGATACAGACCCTTCTTTAGAAGAAAAAGGTACTGCAACTGATTAAATTTATTTAGTAAACTAATAAGGTTAAAAAATTGGAATTAAGAACAAAGATTGTTTCAGGTGTTATTAAAACACTAAAATTGCCTCCAAGGTTTCGTCTTAAAATAATTAAAGAAGATCCTGTAAGACTAGAATTAAGTTTAACTCCTTCTTATGGAAAAAATCCAGTAACAGTAGGATTGGTTGAGTCTTTAGATTTAGTTGCAAGAAGAGATAGAGAAGGCAGAATGCCCAAAGATCTTCAAGGTACTTGGGATTGGACAGTAAGACATGGAAAAGTAAGTACTGGAGGTTGGAATCCAATGCTCAAAGAAGCACTTCAAACAATGTTTGAAACAGGTTTGCCAGCGATAATATATGAAGAATTAACTGGAGATGAATATAAGTCCGTTGATGGTATGAGACATGTTAGGTAAATCATTATTTTTTCCATAAATCCAACCTTAAAACGCTAAAATAAATTTATAACTTTAATAATTATTATGAATGAGGATAATCAACCAAGATTTGGTTTTGTAAATTTTGCAGAAACATGGAATGGCAGAATGGCTATGATGGGTATCTTAATAGGTTTAGGTACAGAATTGATTACAGGGCAAAGTATTCTAAGACAAATTGGAATTGGTTAATTCTTTATAAAGTAAAAATTGGGAGCTTAATCAGTTTATCTCTTCTGCCTTTACTTCAATTGTAGTTTCGCTAGGTTTTTTAAAATTCTCAAAGTTTTTTGAATTTAGATCACTTAAATCAGCACCGCAGTTCATGCAATTATTGTTTATTCCTATAGAAATAGTTCCGCATTGTTTACAAGTCTTTACTTTTGATTTTAGAGAATTAATATTTAAAAATATAATTAAAAATATTAAAAGAGGAATTAATAATACAAGTAATAAAATATTACCTACAAAACTTATCAAAAAGTTTAATCCAAAAATTGGAACCAACATTAGAAAAATGGCAGAATAAGTAATAAAACTTTTATTCATTTTAATTCAATAATTATATTGTTCTATTAGAGATTATTTTTCTTTTTCTATTTATTAAAGACATACTAGCTATAACAACACTCCAACATTGTCCAAAATATAAAATGACGCCTAATAACCAGACCCATAAAGTAAGAACTAAAAAACCTCCAATAAAACCATAAGCTTGAAATCTTACTCCAAGAGAAAGAATACTTTTACTAACCGCTAAATTAAGAGTAGTTAATCCAATACCAATAAGGAAAGATCCTGGTATGAGCGGTTTTAAAGGAACTTTTCTACTTGGTAAGAGTGCTTGCAGTAATAAAGCCATTAAAGAAAATCCTACAAGTGGAAAGGCAAATTTACCAACTTGTAAAAGTGGAAATTTTATAAATAAATCAGAAAAAATATTGCTGGAGTTTGATAAATTTTCTAAAACTGTTGTAGGTATCATTCTGAGATTTGCACTAATTTGATCTATTACCATCAAAAACCCTATAAAAAATACTATTAAGAAAGCCTCAATTCTATTTCTTAGAAACCTTGAGGCTTGTTCTTGCCATGCAGGATTTACTCTCTTAGAAGGTAGCTCGTCTTCCCAAAGCCTATCTGAACCTCTTTGAAGCGATAAGTATGCGTTACCTGCAGTGAAAAGCAAAAACATTGCTCCTAAAATACCTGCCCCAAAACCTTGATCAATTAATTTGAATAATGTTGTTTCAACTAATTCAACAACCGACGGTGGTAAAATTTGTGCGGCAACAGATATTATTTGTTCATCTAAACCCTCTTGCTTTCCCAAAAACCATGAAGCTATAGAAAGAGAAATAAGCAGTATTGGGAAAAAGGACTGAAGAGCGTAATATGCAAAAGCAGCGCTTAAATCAATACAATCTGATTTGCTCCATCTTTCACAAGCTCCCCATAAACTTTTAATAATCCATGTTGAACTGCGCTGCATATTAATTCTCTTCAAATACTTCTCCTAAGCTGTATTTATTCTATCTAATAAGGATATTTTTCAAGTCTTTATATATTTTTATGATTCAACTATTTTTTTACTAATAAATCACCCCATGGTTTTAAAATATTTATTTTATCTGTTGTCCAAGCTGCAATTAATGGAAAATTAGTATCTTGTAAATTCTGTTCTGCAGTTAAATTCATGGGGTTCATTTCTAACCATTCAATGGAACAATTTAGTTCTTCAAGTAAGAGCCATGCTGCAGCAATATCCCATATTTTGGGAGTTGATTCAATTGCTCCAAAAGTTTGTCCCATTGCAACACTTGTTAAATTTAAACTAGATACACCAAGAAGCCTTATTTTCCCAGGAAATATAGACATAGGATTTTTTTGCAAAATTTTAATAGATCTACTGCATAAAGATACGCATTCACTACTTTTATTATTGTTGCTAACATCTATTTTCTCATTATTAAGCCAAACCCCCTCCCCTTTGATTGCTACAAATTTTTTTCTTAATGTAGGAATAATTAGAAAAGAAGATTGAGGGACACCATCTACAAATCTGGCTACTGATATAGACCAATATGGAATTCCTGCTGCAAAATTTGTTGTACCATCAAGAGGATCTACAATCCAATAAGCATTTGTTTTTGGGACTACCTTTCCTCCCTCTTCACTAAGAACTCCCTCATTTGGAGCAATTATAGAAAGAGCTTCCACAATTGTTTTATCGCTCCATAAATCACAGCTTGTAATTAATGAACCATCTGACTTATTACTTGCAGTAATGTTTCCAAAGTCTTGTAATTGACGATCACTAACCAATTTAAACAAAGAATCTAAATCTTTTAACTGTTTATTGGTTAAATTTTTATTAGACATATTCAGATATTGCAAATAGATTGAATTTCATTGTTTGTGGAATTATTGTTTTCAATACAAATATTACTTATTTCAAGAAAAGTCAATTTCTCTAATTCATCTAAATTTAAATTGTAATTATAAATCGCATTAATATTTTTTGTTTTAGCAATACTTAACTCTTTTTGTCTTACAAGAACATCTTTTAGTGTAGATATTCCTACTTCATATCTTAATCTTGCTAGTCTTAGAGACTCTTTAGTAGAGGATATTTCTTTTACAGATGATAGGATTTTTTCTTCATTTAATTTCAAATTTAAGTAAGCTTTATTAATATTAGTTTTTAAAACATTTTCAAAATTATTGTATGAATACTCTTCAGATTTAGCAACTGCTTTACTTGATCTATATAAATTTTTATTTTGTCGACCATCAAAAATATTCCAACCAAAGTTTAAGCTGACAGTATTTGTATATGAAGAGCCATATTTATCAGAGTTTATTTCGCGTGACAAAGAATCTCCTTTAGAAAAGGCACTAGCAAATGTATTACTAATATAAATATTTGGCTTGTAGGTATTAAGATAGTTATTGGCTTGATTTTGTTGGATTGATTTTTTTAAATTTATATTTTTGAGGGAAAGACTATTATTTAAACCTTCAGTTATATTTTTGTTTAATTTATGGTTCCAAAAACCCATTATTTTTTGCTTTTCATTAATCGCAATATCTCCGCTAATATTTAATATTTCTTTTAGAGAGATTTTATTAATTTGATGCTGAATTTTTTTTTCATTAAGTGATTGCCTATCTCTAGATAATTGTGCATCAGCCTCAAGAACTTCAAATTTTGTTCCTATCCCAGTATCAAACTTTGACTGAGCGTCTTTCAAACTAGTAATTGATAAATTAAGAGACGATTTTTTATTTTTAATATCTTGATATGATTTTTGAAGTTTGTGGTATCTAGATTTTGCTTCTTGTATTAAATCTTTTTTTTTGATTTCGTAGTTATTTTTTGCTATTTCATAATTATCTCTGGCTATTTTAATCTCAGATCCCCTGAGAGGGTCTATCAAGTCTAATTTAATATTAAGAGAGGGATTAGCAGAGAATTGCGAAGTTTTTGTTGTGGGTGAATTACTATTATAGTTTTTGCCAGAAATATATTTTGGTAATCCACTGGCTTGCAAATCTAATGAAGGATATCTTTTTGCGATTTTGCTCGAAAGATTAAAACTCGATGAATTGACTAAATTTTCTAATGATTTAAGTTCTTGATTATTTTTTAAAGTGATATCTTTTATTTCTGAAAAATTCAGGAATATTTGATTTTCTTTTTCTTGTAAAATTTCTTCAATATTATTTTTAGGCTCACTTAAAAGGTTTTGATGAGAATTAATATATATACAAATAGGAAAAAATAAGATTGGTTTTATAAGTCTTCTAAGCATAGTTAAGTATTTTTTGATTATTAGATATACCTATTAGACTATTAATAATATCATTTGTATCATCAAGAACGTGAATATTAGTTTTCAATTTATTTGAAACTTCTGTTATATTTTTGTCATCCAAAAATAAATCACTATTAAGTTTTAGCATTATTGATGGTATGAAAATACTTTCTCCTAAATCCTTATTTTGTAGTCCAGAAATTAAATCTTCACCCGTTAAAAGTCCAGTAACCACTTGATCTTGGCCCCAATAAACACTTGGCAAGCCATATAAATTAATTGTAAGTCCATCAATATTATTTAGTTTTTTTACTGTAGGAAGCATTGCTTCGTAAACTAATTTACCAACAATCCAACTAACTTTTCTTTCTTTATCTACTTTTTTAGGAAGAGTTTTGGTTCTAGTTTTCAATGTTTTCAGAAAACTTCTAATTGAACCAACACCATTAGATTCTTGGGGCATATTTTCATATGTTTTATAACTTGGTAATTTGATACCAGCTATTAAGTACCATTCGTCTGCTAGCCAACAAAAGCGAGTTCCAATATTTTTTTGAAGAGAGGTTTGTATCTTCTCTACTTGTATAATAGTTTCTCTAGCATATTCTTTGCTAATTGGTATTAAGCCATCATTTTCGGGTCTGAACTTTGTAAGACCTACTGGAACAATGGCTGTAGAAAGAACTGTTTTAAAACTTTTTTTATGAAATTTAGCTAGATCGTAAATAGATTTTTCTAAGATCTTGCCATCATTAATTTTTGGACATACAACTATTTGAGCATGTATTTGGATTGAATTTTGCTCTAACCATTCAATTTGATCAAGAATTTCACTTGCTTTTTTATTTTTTAATAATTTTTCTCGGGTCTTTGGATCAGTGGAATGTACTGAAATAAAAAGTGGTGATAGTTTTTGAGTAGATATTCTATTCCAGTCATCTTTGTTTAAATTCGTAAGTGTTAAATATGAACCATATAGAAAACTTAATCTGTAGTCATCATCTTTTATATAGAGACTTTTTCTTTTGCCATTTGGTTGTTGATCTATAAAGCAAAACGGACACATATTATTACATTGTTTAATCGAGTCAAACAACGCATCTTTAAAATTAATACCTAAATTGTCATCTTGATCTTTTTCAATACTAATATTATGAATTTTATTTTTTTTATCTAAAACTGATATTTCTAATATTTCTTCACTAATCAAGATCTGATAATCAATCAAATCTCTTGGTTTTTTACCATTAATACTAATAATTGAATCACCTGATTCGAAGCCTACTTCTTCAGCTATGGAACCATTTTCAACACTTTCAATTTCTGCTGGATTGATTTGATAGTTAAGATTGGGAATTAAAAGATCACTTGAATCCTCTTTGTAATCAATTTCTTTCCACACAACTAAAGCTCAAATTTTGAATATATTTTTATTGTAAACTTATATTAGACTCAAAGTATATTAAATACTCTTAAAATAATTTAAAATGATTAATTTATTTCAACTATAAGGTTAATAAAATATGCCATCTGCAGTTTTATTAAACTAGATATAAATTACTTCAAATCTTTTAAAAGTCTTAATGCATTGGAAGAATTAATTACTAAAAATTTAGAAGTGAAAGATGATTTGAAACCTCAATTTCATAATGAATTTAATATATTTGAAAGTACCTTTTTATCCAGACCAATTGCTTTAAGACTATGGTCATCTTTTTTTGTAATTTTGCCAATTTTTGTACAAGCACCATGGGTTAGATTTCAACCTATTAGTGCTCTTTGTGCTACTTTTATTATTCTTTTTGTAGCATTTGTAATGTCTAGAAAAGAGATAGATAAATGGTTTATTGTAGGTTCCTTATTATTAGGAGTCTCAGGAAGTTGGCTTGGAGGTTGTTTATTTTGGGGTTGGTTAAGTGCTTATCCTATCCTCCATATTCCCGTTGAAGCTGTTGCATTGCCTCTTGCTATGGTTGGACTTGGAACAAAATGGAAAATTGGTTCAAGTTTTTATATCTCTTCTTTATTCGGAACTGCTATTACAGATATAACAATATTTTTGACAGGAATAATGGATCAATGGAAGGAGGTTATTACTGCGGACTCTGATAATGCGCCATTAATTCTTCAGAAAACTTCCGAAAATCTTATTCAATTAAAATCTTTGTCTATTATTATTATCGCGGCATTGTTACTTTGGTTTATATCAAGAGAAATTTTTAATATTGCAATTACTAACTCTACAAATGGGAAGGCCCTTCTAGTTTCTAGTTATGTAATTCAAACTACTTTAGTTGTGGATGGCATTTTTATTTTCCTAGCAATTATTCAACCAACATTTAGTGGATTGGTTTAATGTTGAGGCCGCCATTTTCTCAAGAACCAATCTCTATTAATAAATGGGATGTGATTGTAATTGGTGCAGGGGCAGCTGGTTTAATGACTTGTTTGGAATTGCCAGAAAATTTAAATGTACTTCTTTTAAATAGAAATACAAGTAAAAGATCTTCGAGTAGATGGGCCCAAGGAGGTATTGCATCAGTAGTTAGACCTGAAGATTCTTTTGCTCTACATGTAGAAGATACCTTAAAAGCAGGAGATGGTTTATGCGATGTAGCTGCTGTTGAAATGCTAGTAAGAGAAGCTCCTAGTTGCGTTGATAGGTTGCAAAATTTAGGTATGATTTTTGATACAAGCTCTGATCAATTAGCAACAACTTTAGAGGCAGCACATTCTTGTAGAAGAGTTTTACATGTTAAAGATAGAACTGGGAGAGCACTTGTAGAAGTTTTAGAAGACCAGATTGAAAGTAAGAAAAATATTCTGCATTGTAGAGGTGTTCGAGTAACAGAATTGCTTATTGAAAGCGAAGAATGTAGAGGAGTACAGGTTCTTGATGGATCTAATTTATATTGGATCACCTCTAAAGCTGTTGTTTTAGCAACAGGGGGAGGAGGGCACTTATTTACCAATACCACAAATCCAGCACAATCTTCTGGAGAAGGAATTGCCCTTTCATGGAAAGCTGGAGCTGTAATTGAGGATCTGGAATTTATACAATTTCATCCTACCGCCTTAAAGTTTTATGGCTCTCCTTGCTTTTTAATCTCCGAGGCTCTTCGAGGAGAGGGAGCAGTTCTTATTGATAAGAATGGTGAAAGCCCTGTAAAGCATTTACAAAATAGGGATTTATCGACAAGAGATCAAGTGAGCAGAGCAATTATGAATAATATGAACAAAAACCATGTTGATCATGTAGGACTTGATTTAAGATTTATCGATCCAGAAAAAATTGTTAGGAGATTTCCAACTATTTTAAGTAGATGTCAAGATTATGGAATAAATCCTCTTAACGAGGTTATTCCTGTTGCACCTGCAGCTCACTATTGGATGGGAGGTGTTTTTACTAATTTGAATGCTTCTACTACAAAGAGAGGACTATATGCTGTAGGAGAAGTGGCCTCTACAGGAGTACATGGGGCCAATAGATTAGCTAGTAATTCACTGATGGAATGCCTTGTATTTGCAAGAAAAATGTCTTCTATTGAGTTGAACTCTCCTTTAAATTTAACAAGGTTAAATAGATATCCCAAAGAAGTTTATATTGATATTCCTCATGAAGATTATATTTCAAGTATTTCAGAAAAGATTGATGTTTTACGAAATTCATGTTGGTCAAATTTAGGTGTTTCTCGCAATAAAAAAAGTATGATTCAATTATTAATAACTCTTCAAGATGAAATAGATCAATTACAAAAAAACCCTTTGCTTATGAGTCTTGAGAAAATAGAAATCGATCAAAAATCTAAACTAAGCGAACCAAATAGGAGAGGTCTAAATCTATTGCTTGATTTAAATAATAGACAAATAACAACCATGTTACTGTTAAAGGCTTGTCTTTTTCGAGAGGAGAGTAGAGGAGGACATTATAGGGATGATTTTCCAACTAAAGATATTAATTGGGAATGCCATACTAGGCAGCAATTAAATCAAAAAATATGTAAAAGATTTGTTAAAAATTAGAATCTCCTTCATATCCAGTCATGATTGCTAAGTCATTTAAATCTCTAACACCACTATATATTTCTCCGTTTATTTCCCATGATGGGAAACCTTCAATTTGTTTTTCTCTGCATAGTTTATATTGATTATCTTTCCCATCTTGAGCGCACTCTACGATTGTCAATTCTTTGACTGCTTTTTTGCCAAATAATTGTTTTTGATCATGGCAATGTGGGCACCAATATGCACTATACATTTTAAAATTATTATTAGTTAGAAATTTAGCAAACTTAACTTTTTGAGGCGAGCTAGATGTTGTAATTGCTGGCGATACTTTTTCTGTATTACTAGTAACATCAATTGCATTAGAAGGGTCAACATTGTTTGACCATATCAATCCTCCTATAAGGACTGTTAAAACAACAATAAATCCTCTATAGATCATGGGTTCTCTACTTTCAAACTTTGCTCCAATCATAGAGATAATAAAGATAGAAATAGATAAAATCGCCGAAAGAATACAAAAAAAACAATAAGCCTTAATTTTTAAAAACATTATATTTAGCAATAGAAGGCTAAATACAGAGGAGGCGCAAGAGATTAAAAATATTAGCCACCATAAAAGCTTATTTAGTTTTTCTTTAGGTGAAATTATATTCAGTGATAGAAATATTGAAAGAAATAGAATTGATGAATAAGTAACAACTCCTGCTAATGAGAGAGGAATATTTACTTGATTATTCTCGAATAATGTACCCCAAGGACTATTTAAGACAGTATCACAACCATTTTTGATCCCAGGACATGAGAGAGAGTTAAATAATCCCCAATTTTTTAAGGTAATTGAACCTGTATCAACTAATCCAATAGTGCTAAGAATGGCAATTATAATTTTTGGCCATTTAAAATCTTTTTTGTTTCTCCTTTTTTTTAAAGTCTCAAGGGCCATAGAGCTTTAATGTTTGTAATTTGCAATATTTATCTTTATATTATAAATTAACGAGAATTTTATATAAGATTCTTTGTTAAATTTTTATTTAATATCTAAATTCAGTGAATCAAAATAATCAAATAATTAAAGATAAAAAACTTTCAAAGGTTGCTTTTAGTCATGTTGGATGTGAAAAAAATCTTGTTGATACTGAACATATGCAAGGCTTATTAGATAGGGAGGGATATCAAGTAGGCAATAATATTGAGGATGCGAATGTTGTTGTAGTAAATACTTGTAGTTTTATAGAGACAGCTAGAGAAGAATCTATTAGAAGGATTCTTGAATTTACTGATCAAGGCAAAGAGGTAATAGTGGCTGGCTGTATGGCGCAGCACTTCAAAGAAGAACTATTAAAGGAAATGCCTGAAATAAAAGGTTTAGTAGGAACTGGCGATTATCAGAAAATAGCTAAGGTCATAAATCGAGTAGAGAAAGGTGAAATTGTTAATGAAGTTTCAAAAATACCTGAATTTATTGCTGATGAAAAAATTCCACGCTTAGTAGATAAAAATAAATTTGTTTCTTATCTTCGTATAGCTGAAGGTTGTGATTATAATTGTGCATTTTGTATTATCCCAAAGTTAAGAGGTCCTCAACGCAGCAGGACAATAGAATCTATAGTTAAAGAAGCAAAAAATCTTGCATCTCAAGGGATTCAGGAAATAATACTAATTAGTCAAATTACAACAAATTATGGTCAAGATATTTATGGAAAACCTTCTTTAGCAATACTATTGAAAGAATTGTCTAAAGTTTCAGTTCCTTGGATAAGAATTCATTATGCATATCCAACCGGTTTAAGCGATGAAGTCATTAATGCCTTTAAAGAATCAAATAATATAGTCCCCTATTTTGATTTGCCACTGCAACATAGTCATACAGATATTCTTAAGAGTATGAATAGACCTTGGCAGGCTTCTTTAAATGAATCGATTTTAAGTAAAATAAGAGAGCAAATTCCATCTGCTGTATTAAGAACAAGCTTAATTGTTGGGTTCCCAGGAGAAAATCAAAAACATTTTCAACATCTTCTAGATTTTTTATATAGGCATAAGTTTGATCACGTTGGGGTTTTTATTTTTTCTCCAGAGGCAGGAACAAGTGCTTTTGATTTGCCAAATAGGGTACCTTTAGAAGTTGCTAAAGCAAGAAAAGATAATATAATCTCCATTCAACAAACAATTTCTAAGAATAAAAATCAATTTTATGTAGGTACCAAAGTTAAGGTATTAGTAGAAGAAATATCTGAAAATAAAGAACTAATAGGACGTTCTTATCACTTTGCTCCTGAAATAGATGGGAATGTCATCTTATCTAATACAGGTAATGAGAGTAATTATGTCGGTAAATTTGTTGAAGCAAATATTTATTTTGCAGATGAATATGATTTATACGGAGAAGTTATAAACACCTTATAAGTTTTTTCTAAATTAATTTAACTGCTCTCAAGAGTTTATCTAATAGGAAAGCTGCTCCAAAACCGAAGCCTAGAAATGCAAAATAGAAAATGATGTTCATTTTTCTTTTATATTTCTATTTAATTTAGCATCTAAATAAAAATTAGATTTTTTTAGTTTAATTTCTTAATCTTGTATGTAGGGTAATTTTTTGTACAAACATTCTTCTGCTTTTTGTAATTCTCGACCTAAATATAAGGCATGATCAAATCTGGTTATTAAGTCATTTCTTTCTTCAGTGATCAATATTCCAAGTTGTTTCGCACTAATACCATCAAAAACTTCATTACAAACTCTTTTATTTTGAGAGTCGCATTTAATTGGTTCATTTGTGTCTGGGTCAAGCGCATATCCGTCATCATTAATATTATTTAGAAAGTGTTCTAAAATTATTTTATTTTTTTCTAAATCTACTTTTATAATAAAATAACCGTTTGGATCTAAGTCTATATATCGGTTGGATAGATTATTATCAATCTTTATTTTTTCATCGAAACTCTTACTAGAATCCATTCTTAGAAGTTAATAAAAAACTATATTACTAATATAATCTTTGTTAAAGCCAAATAATTTTTTATTTAAAGGGTATAGATTTATTTTCAAAAACTATTTCCATCTCGGTTTGTTTATTAACTTCATTTAGCCAAGGATAAATTATATTTTCCATATTTTTGTCAAACCACTTATGCAAGCTAATAGTGCTTTTTGCAAAGAATCCCCTCCGCCTTTTATGTTTACCACCCGCTCCAGGATCAAACAAATGGATACTATTTTTTATTGCCCATTCAATTGGCTGGTAGTAGCATAATTCGAAATGTAAATTAGATATTTCTTCTTGACTACCCCAATATCTACCCCATAAGTTGTTTTTATTTTTAACGCACATAGACATAGCAAAAATATCCTTTGAATCATGCTTAGATGCGCTAAAAAGTAAAAGATTTTTTTTATTTTCAATAATTTTTTCGAAAAATGTAGATGTTAGATATTTACTTCCCCAAACTCCCCACCTCGAACAATGCTGTTCATAAAAATTATGCATTTTTTTGAGAATTTCTTGGTTGATATCATTTTCATCAAATATTTCCACTTTAATTTCTTGTTTAGTAATTGATTTCCTCTCTTTTCTTATATTTTTCCTCTGATTAGAGTTAAATCTAGAGAGAAAATCATCAAATGTTTTTTCTCCATTACTCCTCCATTCACTTCTGGAATTTACCCATTCATGGTATCCCAAAGATTTAAGATGGGTACCCCAGCTTTCATCAATATATAAAAAATTACAACTTAAAATTTTGTTTGTAATCGCAAAGCTTTCAATATGGTTTATAAGTAAATTTGTAATTTCTTTTTTATCATTATTTTTTTTATAAAGAAATTGATATCCATTTACAGGACTATAAGGACTCATTCCAATTAATTTAGGGTAATAATTTAAATTTAGCTCTTGAGCCAATCTTGCAAATGATTGGTCAAAAATGAATTCTCCATAGCTATGATTTTTTAAAAAAAGTGGAGCAATTCCTAATATTTCTCCATTTTTATAAGCAACAAAATATAGAGGCTGCCAACCAGTTTCTCTTGAAACACTTTTTGATATTTCAAGGTTTTTAAACCAAGTCCATTCATAAAATGGATTATTGATTTCATTTGCTAACTCATTCCATATCTCCTTGGAGATTTCCTGAATTGACAATTTGACTTCAACTTTATCTACTTTTTTGTTCATTTATTATTGAATCTATTTCAAATTTTTTTGTAATGAACATGGATTTCATTATTCATTAAATTTTTAATTGATTTTATTTCCCACAGTCTTTTGAGATTAAAAATTTCATTTGTTTGTTCTGGAGGGATCCATGTATATCTACCTCCAATAATTCGTGGAATTATTGTAATTTTTATATCTGTTATTAGATCTTCTTTTATAAATGAATTTATAAGTTTTGCACCTCCTAAAAGAGCTAGATCATTTATCCCTTCTTTTTTGAGTGAAATTAAAGTTTTTCCCCATGAATTTTCGAAAAAGAGTTGTCTCTCGAAGTCATTATTCGACGAATTATCAATTTTACTTGAGCTTATTAGCCATCTTCTAATTGGTTGATGAAAGTATTTCCAATTACTGTTAAATTTTTTGCTATTTGAAGCAACTATAGAAATTGGTTGGCTTTTTAATATATTTACTTCGTCATTATCATTAAGATTTTTTATTAAGTAAGTTGATTGATGAGCTATTAAAGTACCTAAACCAAAAATGGTGGCGTCAACTATTGATAAATTTTCATTTAACATTTTTTTATCTTCTTTGCTTCCAAGATGCGATTCCCCACCTCTAGGAAAAGCAATTCTCCCATCAAGACTAGATGCTATAACAATTATTACTCTTGGGATAGTCAAGTTTGTGTGACTAAACTATTTTCAAATTTCAACTTCAATGAATTGGTTAACTTTTGATCAACATAAATTTCTGCAGCATTATTTGGGCTCTCTTGGAGTCTTATTTTGTGTAATTTTGCGCCTAGGTTATGTATTGGTTTTTTAAGAATATCAGAAATATATAAAGCTATATTTTCAGCAGTTGGAACACAATTATGGAAAAATTCGATATCTTTATTTAGAAAAGTATGATCTAGTTGTTCAACAACTAAATCATTAATTATCTCTTGGAGGGCAGATAAGTCGCAAACCATTCCTGTTCTTTCATCAATGTCTCCTTTTACAGTTATGTCGACAAGGTAGTTATGACCATGTCCATTAACTCTGGCACATTTCCCATAGATTTTTTTATTTTCATCAAAGGATATTTCTTCTTTTGCAAGTCTATGAGCGGCTGCAAAATGAGTTTGTACTGTTAAAAATGCTTCCATGTTTTTTCCAAAATAATCTGTCCATAAATTTGGGTTTTCATAAAGCCTTAGAGCCGTAAGAGGTAAATCATCCTTTAGACGACTCCAAATGACCTTTACTAATGCTTCAGTTGTGGGAAGTATACCCTCTTGATTATTAACATTAAATTCAGGCCAGACATCATTTAAAAAACGAAAATCTAATTGTCCAGTAACCTTATCTTTAATAGAGTGTTTTACATCAGAGAGATTAAGTACCATTCCATCAGAGTCTAGTTCTCCACCCATTGAAACAATAAGTTCATAATTATGGCCATGACCTGGCGCAATACTGCACTTTCCAAAAAGAGATAAGTTTTCTTCTGGGGTTTTTTCAGGTAGCCAATAACGGTGACTAGAACTAAAGCAGGCACGTCGAGTTATGACGCATTCACGTCCTTTTCCATGTAATGGTTTGGATTGTGTAGAAGTCATACCTATCTGCGATAATACTATCTTAAGGTTTTAAATACGCTTTTGTCTTTATGGAACAATCCATTATCGAAAAAACAGTTCATATTATCAAGGGCAGAAGTATATTTTTAATAGGAATGATGGGTTCTGGTAAGTCACAAACTGGTTTGAAGCTTGCTGAATTATTGAAGTATAAATACATTGATTTAGATTCATTAATAGAGAAGTTGGCAAAAAAATCTATCAATCAAATTTTTAATGATGAAGGAGAAGATAATTTCCGTGAATTAGAAGCAAACTGCCTCAAAGAAACTATCAAAATCCCTTCATTAGTAATTTCAACTGGGGGAGGAATAGTTACCAAATCGGAAAACTGGGGAATCTTAAGACAAGGAATAATTGCTTGGATAGATCTCGACAAAGATATAGCAATTGAAAGATTGAAAAATGAAATTGAAAACAGGCCACTACTTCAGGGAAAGAATCTAAATGATTTATATATGAGCATTTTTCAATCTAGAGAAAATTTGTATTCTCAAGCAGATTTAAGAATTCAGGTACAAAGGGAAAATATTGAAGAAGTTGCTATGAAAATCATCAATGCAATTCATAAAGAAATAATTAGTTAATCTGGTTGAATTCTTACTGCAAACCATTTAATGACGTATCCTAATTTTATTTCTAATTCATAAGTGCTTTCCAATAATTCTTCAAAAAATTCCTGATCAGGTTCTTCTATATTTTGATATATTGTTTGTGATTCTGTCTTACTAAGCCACTTCTTCAACCATACAATTGCTTCTTGCTTTGATACAATTTTTTCTTTTGAATCTGGCTCTAATAATACATAATAATCTGATGCTCTTATTAGTGGATTTGACATAATGAAAATTCTTCTTGGATTAATACTTTGCTTGACTTTTCAAGTAATTTTTTTAGAAAGTTCTTTTGCTCTAGTAGATTTTAATGTACGAGAGTTTTTGGAAAATCGTGTAAATCAATGGCCAGAATTATATTTGCCAAATTTTAAACTATCTGATACTTCTAAAGATTTAATTTATCCTAAATGGTTCGAGGGGAATTGGCTTGTTACCTCTCAAGATATAATTAATGATTCAGAAGAGCCAGTTATTTATAAAGTAAATTTCTTTAAGAATGATTCAGATTTAATTGTTGGTAATCGCGCAAAAAATTCTGAATCTATTGGAAAAGCAATATTTGGTGACACCTTAATCAAGGTTGTAAATGATCCTCAATCTTTTAATAATCAAATTACTTATTTAAAAGATGATTTTTATATTGATTCAAGAATTACAGGGAGAAATCAGATCCAAGATGATGATATTTTTTTTGCAGATGAGCTAGCTATACAAACAGCGCATAAGCCAGGTGCTTCAAGGATTAATCAGGTAGAGACAATTAGTAAATTTCAAAAATGTTCCGAAGAAATATTGGAAGTTAATAATTCAATAAAACCATCAATTTGTGGAGTGCAATATGTTGCTTCATATGGATCAAAAGTTGGTGATCCTTCAGTCCGTTCAATAAAAACTAGTAAATATAAACTAACTTTTAAATTTATTGGGAGTTAGCACTAAAAATATATTCTTCCAAATTATTTCTCCATATAAATAGATTTTCCAGGTAAGGGTTATTTATATATTCTTGGCATCCTTCTCCAGAAAGAATAGGTCCTGAAGACTTTGGAAACTTAAGAAGAGATAATTGTGCTGCGATTGCTATATCAGCTATTGATAAATTATCACCTATTATATATTTTCTATTAATTAAAGATTTTGATAAAGACTCTAATATTTTTTGGAGTTCTAAATTATCTTTAGAAGATAAAACCACATTAGAAATTTTACTAAGATTTTTAAAAGGTAATTTATCAACTAATCCTTTAACTGAAGATGGTATTTCGTCTGGAAGTAAAGCAGTTCGTAGTTGTGGATTCTCTATTGCTGATTTAATTAGAGCTTTTCTACAAGTTGAAGCCATAGTGGTATCAGCCCAATCTTCTATTAATTTGCATTGCGCAAACAACATAGGATCTTCAGGGAATAGTGGATTATTGTCATTTTTTTTATTTATATATTCGCAAATAATTGAAGAGTCACTAATAATTTGATCATTATCATCGACAATTATTGGAACTTGTTTTTGACCAGATATCTTGAAGATTTCAAATTGCCCTATGCCTGGGGTAACTTCTTCAACTCTATATTGTAACTTCTTGGCCTGAAGAGCCATTCTTGTCTTTAAGCAAAAAGCGCTATGTCTAAATTGATATAATGTAATCATGCTATTAAATGTTTGTTAAAACTTAGCTAAAAAAGTAATCTAATTGTGGAGCTAATGGGCGAATTCTTCTCTAATGTTGCCAGATATCCTAAATATTTAATTTCTATTATTGCTGGAGGTTTAGTTGCATTACTAGAACCTTTGTTTAAGAATAGATCAAATCCATTAACCTTAGTGGGTTTAATATCTTCAGTAATTAGTGCTTTCATAACAGTTTATTTTGTACTACAAGCAATGACAAATCCAATTAACTTACAACCATAATGCCTAATAATTATCGAATTGCAAAAGTTTCTTCTTTGCTAAAAAAGGAGATAACGCTTATTTTACAGAATGATTTGGAAAATGATCTATTAAAGAGTAATTTCATTCATATTTCAAAAATAGATTTAACGGGAGATTTGCAATTTTGTAAGATTTACCTCACATCAACAGTTGAAGAGGAAATAAGAAAAGAAATTGTTGATAATTTAAATCTCGCAAAAAACTTTATCAGACATACTTTAGGACAAAGAATAGAGATGAGAAGAGTACCGGAACTGACTTTTAAAGACGATAAAGTATTGGAAAAAGGTTTTTCAGTACTTAAGCTTCTTGATGAATTGAAAAACAAAAATCAGGATCAAGATTCAAAATCTGAGGGAAATAATGCCAAAAGTTGAGCTTCCTTTGCATCAAAAAAACATAATCATCACTCGATCAAAAGATAAGATATCTGATATAAAAAAATTATTCACCAATAAAGGTGCGCAAATATTTGATTTTCCTGCAATTGAAGTTGGATATCCCGATGATTTAAATCCTTTTGATGATGCCTTAAGTGAGATAAATGATTTTCATTGGATTATTTTTTCAAGTAGTAATGGAATAAAATTTGTAGATGAAAGATTAAGAAATTTCAATACTTCATTAAAAGAATGTTCAAAGAAAATAAAAATTGCTGTAGTAGGAGAGAAAACCTCTAAAACTCTTAGCGAGTTAGGAATAGATGCTGATTTTGTTCCTCCAGAATTTGTAGCGGAGAGTTTAATTGAAAATTTTCCGGTATCAGGATATGGACTCAGAGTCTTTTTGCCAAGGGTTCAAACAGGAGGAAGGAATTTAATTGCTGATGAATTTAGGAATTCTGGTTCACGTGTTGTAGAGGTTGCTGCGTATGAATCAAGGTGTCCGGATTCAATTCCTCAAGAAACAGTTAAAGCTATCACTAGTAAAAAAGTTGATGCAATGGTTTTTTCAAGCGGCAAAACAGTATTTAATTCTGCTTTTTTGCTTGAAAAAGAATTTGGGGAAGAATGGTTAAAATTTCTGGATGATGTAAAGTTTTTAACTATTGGTCCTCAAACTTCAAAAACATGTAAAAAAATTTTTGGCAGAGTAAATAGAGAGGCGTTCAAATATACCTTTGAAGGATTGTTAGATGCTGCGATTGATATTTTTAATTAGATAATTCATGTTTATAATTTTTTTCAACCAAGTCTCGAAACCTATCAATGTTAGCTTGTAACTCATTAGTTACCATTTTACCCAGAATTTTTTCTTCCATAAATCGAGCAATCATTTTAGGTAATTCATAGGTAACTGCTAAGTTTACTGAGGTTGAAAGGTCTCCTTTCGATTCAAAAATTACAGACCCCTCAGTTGGTAATCCTCCTATAGATTTCCATTTCAATTTGTTCTTCTCAATCCTTTCTGTTATTTGTGCTTTCCACTTAAATTTGAATCCATTAGCAGCTAAAGTCCATTCCGTTAAATCAGGTAAGGTAGATGTTTCTTGATCAACTGTTTTCACGGATTCAATCCAGCTCATCCATAGAGACATAGAATCTAGATCACTCCAAGTGTTCCAAACGTTATCTAATGGTGCATTTACAATAGTAATTACTTCATGTTTAAGCCAAGTACCCATAGTTAGCTAACCGCAAGATTCTTTGCTAATTCGGCTTTCTTATCTAGGATTGCTGCTGCTGCTAGATGACCGCTCATAGTAGCTCCCTCCATAGAATCTATATAGTCTTGCTTTGTATAGCTACCTGCCATAAAGAAATTTGATATTGAAGTTCTTTGATCTGGTCTAAAAGGTTCCATACCTGGAGATTCTCTATAAAGTGATTGTGGAACTTGTACTACATTACTCCAAAGCAATTTTAGATTTTTCGAAGAAGGAAATAGACGTCGTACCTCAGCATCTATCTCTTTGGTTATTCTTTCTGTGGATCTACCCATCCAACGATCTCCGGGTGTCAAAACACATTGGAGTAGAGATCCCATTCCCTCCTTTCTATAATCTGCTGGACTTGCTAAAGCTAAATCTGCAAAACAACTAAAGGATGCATCCGCTGAATATAAAAGATTATCTAAACCTATAGGAAACTGACTTTTGTTATCATTTTTTAATTCGGTAACCCATCCATCATATCTTAGTTGAATTGTTGCAACTGCAACTGCTCTAAGTTTTTTTAAACCTTCAAACTCTTTAAATTGATACCATTCTTTAGGAATTATTTTTTTAATTCCAGGTACATCACAAGCAGCGAGAAATGTATCAGCAAATATAGCTTTGGGCCCCTCGGGAGTCGATATTTTTAATTGGGTTACAGAGTAGGAAGAAGATTCTTTTTCATAAATAATTTCTTCGATCTTATGATTTAAATGAATTTTGCAACCTTTCTTTGAGATATAATCAACGATTGGTTGTGTTAGCCATTTATGAGGTGATCCTTTTAAAAGATTAAGCTTAGAAGCTTCAGTCTTTGATGCAAACATCATAAAAATAGTTAACATGCATCTTGCAGAAATATCTTTACAATTTATAAAACCTAACGCGTAAGCGATTGGATCCCACATTCTTTCAAGACTTTTTAAACTTCCGCCATGACTTAAAAACCATTCTTTAAAGCTTATTTTATCTAATTCTCTTATTATCTTCATTGCACCTTCGTAATCTACTAGTCCTCTAACTATCGGACTAGTTCCCAAAGCTAATGCATTTCTTAACTTATCTACCCATGTCAACTGTTCTGTAGTGAAAAAAGCTTTTAGACCGTTAAAAGGAGCTCCCAATGCAAATCTAAAATCCAAAGATTTTAAATCACCACCATTATTTATAAATAAATGAGTATGTTCTTTCGGAAGCAGATTATTTAATGCTCCAACTTTTTTCATGAGTTTAAACAGATTTGCATAGTTATAGAAAAATACATGCAATCCCATCTCTATGTGGTTACCGTCTTTATCTTCCCAACTTCCAACTTTTCCGCCCCAAAATGATCTGCTTTCGTAAATCTCTACTTCATGACCTTCATCAACTAAATTAACTGCAGCTGTTAAACCAGCTAGCCCAGAACCTATTATTGCAATTTTCACTTTTTTTAGACAATTATAACAAATCAACTTTGAATATCGTTTGAAATATGCATGATGTGTCTATATTTTTTATAGTGTAACTATACGTTGTATATGTATTTATGGAAAATGTAAAAATAGAAGAAAGAATAAAGACCTCAGATGACGGTAAGGGAATTTTAATAACCAATGATGCCATAGAGCAAATATCTTCTTTATTAAAGAATCAGACTGATAAAAAAGCTCTAAGAGTTGGCGTAAGATCTGGAGGATGTAGTGGTATGAGTTATACGATGGATTTTATTGGCGGAGATGAAATAAATGCAGATGATAAAGTATATGATTATTCATTGAGTTCCGAACAAACCTTCAAAGTAATATGCGACCCAAAAAGTCTCCTATATATTTATGGCATGCAACTAGATTTTAGTAAGGATTTAATTGGAGGAGGTTTCAATTTCGTTAATCCTAATGCTTCTCAAACTTGTGGCTGCGGGAGCTCTTTTGCAGTTTAGAAAAAAAATATATGACAGATGACATTAATCCAATTGAATCCGATTTCAATGCGGCCTTATCTAGATATCAAGATGGTCAAGAGTTAATACCAATTGCAGAAGATTTTCAAAAAATAATTCAACAGATACCCAATCACTTTGCTGCTTGGACTTGTTTATCTTGGTTGCAGCTTCTATTGAAGAATAATGAAGACGCATTAGCCGCAGCTCGACAGGCAGTGCGCTTAAATCAGCAAGACCCGCAAGCAAGAATGAATTTGTCTTTAGCTCTTTTGGCTACAAATAATAAAGGTGTTAGAGAGCATGTTGAATTAATTAAAAAAATGGCAATGATGATGCCTGATGTAAAGACTGAGTTAAAAGAGTCAGTCGAAGATGGATTTAATAGATATCCAAACTGGCCAGAATTAACCAAAATCAATAAATGGTTAGACTTTTAAATTGTCCAGAATTTTACTATTAAGTAATGGAAATGGAGAAGATTTGTCTGGTAGTTTACTAGCTAAATATCTCGTAAAGAAAGGTGATCTTGTAGATGCTCTCCCTATCGTAGGTGATGGTGAAAATTATAAAAAAGTAAATATAAGAATTATTGGTAAAACCAAAAAATTTAGAACTGGTGGTCTTGGTTATAATTCTTTTAGGGGGAGAGTGTTTGAAATATTTGGAGGACAAATAATTTACTTTTTTAAAAAATTATATTTGTCTTATAAATTAAGAAATGAATATGATTTTTATTTAGTTATTGGAGATATAGTTCCTGTTTTTTTTGCATGGTTTGCAAAAAAAGAATTTTTTACATATTTAGTGGCTTACTCAAGTCACTATGAGGGGAGATTGAAATTACCTTGGCCTTGCAAATTTTTTTTAATCTCAAAATATGCGAAAAGAATATATACAAGGGATTTCTTAACAGCAGATGATTTAACTCAACAATTAAGAAAAAAAGTATCTTTTTTAGGTAATCCATTTATGGATAAATTTTCTTTTTTTGAAAATAAATCTAAAACTGCCCCTTTTAATATTGGGTTATTTCCTGGAAGTAGATTTCCTGAACTTTTAGATAATTTGAAATTGATTTTAGAAGTTTTAGAGACAATGTCTAAGTTGAAATATTTTGAGAATATTTCATTTAAATTTGCCATAGTAAATGATCTTTCTACCGAGAAAATAAGGAAGATACTAAGCCAAAGAAAATGGATTTACATAGAAAACAAAGGAAAAAATGAGGGTTTAGAATTTACATATGGATTTATTACGATTAATTTGAACTGGAATTTGTTTGAAGAAATATTATTTAAGAGTAATTTCGTAATAAGTATGGCTGGAACTGCATCAGAGCAGGCAATCGGTTTAGCAAAGCCAGTTATTCAAATTGAAGGGAATGGTCCGCAATTTACAAAATCTTTTGCAGAAGCTCAAAGACGATTACTTGGTAGCTATGTTTTTTGTTCTACTAATTACATAAATAAGAAAGATCAAATAAATCAGACAATAAATCTAATCCTTAAAGTTATTTATCTGATAAAGCTAGACAAAAAGTTTTTGAGTTCTTGTATTGATAATGCAAATCTAAGAATCGGAGAGCGTAATTCATGCATTAAGATAACTAATGATATTAAAGGGTTTCATTGAAAATGACTAAGCAGAAATCTGAAACAAAGTTTAAAGTGATTATTGATAATTTTTTATTGATAAATTTATTTGTTGTTATTTTTTTTGCAATATTTTTTATTTTTGCAGTAATTATGCAAATTAATGGAGTATTTATTTTCCTTAATATCTTTCAGAATCTTTGGACTCCACTTGTCACACCTCTAATCACTATCTTAATTGTTAGTGCTTTAGTTAATGGAATTAATTCTTGGTGGAAGCGTAAATGGCTTTCTCAAGAAGAGGAAACTTAAATTTATATATTTTTTCTTGTAATTTAATACTGATTACTTTTTGCCCCTCTAATACTAATTTTGCACCATCACCTAATAATAGTTTAAGTATTGTTCCAGGCACTGGGAGTAAATCTGGTCTATTAAGGCATCTCCCTAAAGTTTTAGAGAAATCCTTCATTAATACTGGCTCCGGTGAAACAGCATTATATACCCCAGAAAATTGTTTATCTACTAATGCTTTAATTATTAATCCACACAAGTCACTTCTATGAATCCAACTCATCCATTGCTTACCATCTCCGATTGGACCTCCCAGTCCAATTTTAAATATTGGAAGCATTTTTCCTAGTGCTCCGCCTTCTGCTTCTAAAACTATTCCAATTCTGAAAATTACTAATCTTGAGAAAAATGGTTTTCCGTTCGCAACTTCCTCCCATTTGTTGCAAAGGTTAGCTAAAAAATCATTACCACTCTGACTATTTTCATTGAATTCTTGAGTTAAACTTGTTCCATAGAAACCTATTGCCGAGCCATTCACTATAACTTTTGGATTGATTTTGGATTTTTTCAGCGTTTCCATTAAAAACTTAGTTGAATTAATTCTGCTTTTTTCAATCTCTTCTTTTTGAGTATCAGTCCATTTTTTATCTGCTATTGGCTCACCTATTAAATTAATTATCCCTTCTGAATCTTTTAAATTACTTAGCAGATTTTCATTGCTCCAATTCCTTTTTTTAGTTAGATCAATTTTAAGAAACTTAAATTTATCTAGTGAAGTATTTATCTTCAAGTTGTTAATATTTTTTCTACTGACAATACAAAGTTCGTGACCTTCTTTAAGCAAAGATGGGACCAATTCTTTTCCTACAAATCCTGTACATCCAAGAAGCAAAAGACGCATATTTTTAATTAAGTTATTACTAAAGGCTATTAAATTTTTTTGTCGATTGTAATCATTATATGATCGAATTTAAAAAAATTATGAAAAAGTTTTTGTATAGTAAAATTGGAACTAAATTACATAAATCTCATCATGACTGAGTCAATACCCAAGAAGCCTCTAAAGAAAGGTAGCTTAGTCCGTTTAGATAAAAATATTTATTTAAAAAGTGTTGAATCTTTGGCAAGTGATATAGATCTACCTGGATATGTATTCGAGGGTCCAGGAGAAATTTTGAGTATTAAAGAAGAATATGCTCAGGTAAGATGGCGTCGACCTGTTCCAGATGTTTGGTTTAAATTGGAACAATTACAAGAATATATATTCGAAGAATAATTTTTAAGAAATTATAGATTTTTTATCATAAGCCATTTTTAATTGTATTCTTTTAGCCTCTTTCATCATTTCTTTACCATCAAATAAATAATCATCTACATATCCTTGTGTGTACTTTTCTAGTTCTGATAAGGCATCTTTAACTTGAGAAAAACAATGGTACAGATCTAAACCTAAAGAAGATATTGAATTTGGGACAGATGCTGACTTATAAAGTTTATCAACTTTTTCAATTTTTTTTTGGGAAAGGTTTATGTAATGACAAAAATTATCCATCAATTCTTCATCATATGGATCAGCAGATAGTTCTTTTATTTCTTGACTCAACGGTTTTATTATTTGGCTAATAAATCTATTTGTGGGATTATAAATATTTTTTATCCAATCTTTAACTTCATTATCTTTTGTTATTGAACTATATTTATTTAAATTTACTTTTTCTTTCCAATTGTCATTGTTGAAATTAAATGATTGTTTCGAGGAAAATAGAGTTTTATCATATTGTTCTTTTTTAAAGGGATCATTAAGAGTCTCCCACGCAACTTGTATCGAAAGAAATCTTTCTTTTTCACCTCCGGCATCGGGATGATGTTTTTTTACTAACCGACGATAAGAAGACTTGATTTCGCCTTGAGTTGCATTTTCTTTCAAGTCTAATTCTTGATAAAGATTTTTGTTCACATTAAGTACCTCTTTTTATAAAAACCCGTCTTGCCTAGCTTTAATTGCAGTGTTTGATTCGAACATTGCTGTGGATAAATATCTTTCACCAAAACTTGGAAGGATCACTATTAATCTTTGATTAATAAGTTCTTTCCTTTGACCAATTTTGATTGCTGCTGCTAGAGCAGCACCACTACTAATTCCTGATAAAAGACCCTCAAGTCGAGCTAGTAATCTCCCATAATAAAAAGCTTCGTCATCATCAATTTTAATAATTTCGTCTATCAATTGAGTATTAAGTACTTTAGGGACAAAACCTGCACCAATCCCTTGAATTGAGTGGGAACCTGCTCTTTCTCCTGAAATGACAGCACTTCTTTTAGGCTCAACTGCATATATCTTGCAATTTGGATTAACTTTCTTGAGAAAACTTGCACATCCTGTGACGGTTCCTCCAGTACCAACTCCAGTGACTAATCCATCAACATTTTGATTAGATTGATCCCAAATTTCTTTAGCTGTTGTTCTTTCATGCACGTCTGGATTAGCTAGATTTTCAAACTGGTTGAATTGAAAGCTATTTTTAATATTTAAAGATAATTCATTTGCCAAGTCTAACGCCCCTTTCATTCCTTCTTTGCCTGGAGTGAGTTGTAATTCTGCACCATAGGCTCGGAGCATTGCCCTTCTTTCAATACTCATAGTATCTGGCATAGTTAAGATCAATCTATAACCTTTAGCTGCCGCAACCATTGCTAAAGCA
>JAOOLH010000060.1 GCA_028408675.1 Prochlorococcus sp. AH-716-K03
ACCATTTCAACATCAGAAAAAAATTTAGAACACCAGAACAGGTTTTTTCATATCTAAAATCTCTTTACCGCCAAAAAAACCGTCAATAAACCTGCCATCATTGCATTGTATTTTAGGCTGAATTTAAGAATTAGATTTAAATTTAAATAGAGACAAAATCAACTTATAGCTATTAAATCTGAGAAATATTAAAAATTCATAGTCTTTGAGATGGAACGAATTGAAAACGTATGGAGAGGGTGAAATTACATCTCATTCCACTACGGCAGTTGGAGAACCATATAGTAAGCATTTTCGAGAAGAACTCATTTACCCCAAACTACAATTCATGGCATATGATGGAACACTTTGGACGATATAGGAAGGTCAATAAAAGTAGTGAGCTTATATAAAAAAAGACCCTGAAAGGGGTCTTTTTCTTGGCCTTGGATTCTTATTATTTTTAGTAAACTTAAGCAAATTGATGCCTTTTGTACATTTTTCTGAGATCGTCATGCAATCTTTCCGTTGCTAATCTTCTGTTCTTCATGGTATCTCTCATCAAATCCATTTCATGGAATTTTTGATTGAGGATAGTGAATGGAGTAATGAGTTTCATAAAACCTCCTTATTAATTAGTAAACTTTGCAATGAGAACTAGTTGGATGATCTATACATTCTTTTTCCCAGTAATCTTGCTTTTCTTCTTCTGGTAATTTGTAATTGAAATCATGCATTCTCCAAATATCTGAAGTTGCATTTCTGAGAGAGGTAAACGGAGTATTGAGTTTCATAAGACCTCCTATATCTATACCTATATTGTCCTCCTTTTAACTGGAAATTAAAAGAGTATTTTTACCCGAGTAGAATTACTTTGTGGTTGTCACGAGTATCTTTTCCCATTAAATAAGAGTAGAAATAATTCAGGATTCAATAGCACTCTCCGACTTTTTAGATAATGAGTGCAAAAGACTCGAAAGGGGCAAACAAATGCCCGTTTATTTTATTAAAGTTTGAGTATTCATTGCCAAAAATTAGACAAAAAAAAGACCTCTATTTCTAGAGGCCCTTTTCAGGTTTTACCTAATCAAGTGTTTCCTTGTTTCCACTGTTTCAGTAAAACCTCTCCTACACACATTTATAGACTATGTCATATATTTCCTTTTCGTGGAAGGGTGTGAGTAATATTACTTAATCGTCACATATGCCAGTTACGCCTTAAAAGACTTAATTTCATTAAAAAACACCCTAATTCTTACGAATCGGGGCGTTTAGTATCAGAAATTAGTGTGTGAGGAGTTTCTGATGTTATTAATCTAATGGAAAAGATCTCAATTCAATGTAGTGTTTACACACTATTTCTTTCCCAAAATAGATAAAGATTTGAAAACTGGTTGTTAGTGTCTACGATTGCCGTGCTTGTTGAACTCAATTTCCATCCAGAAGCATTCCTTTTTTTGATAATTGCTGCAATTTCATTTTCTTGTCTTTGAGTATTTGCATTGCCAACTGCGTAATAGATATCAAGATCATTTTCTACATTTGACATATTTAAATTTGCTGGTTTATTCAAAGTTAATATTACTCAATCTTTCATCGATACTTGAGTGGATTAGATAGGGTTAATAGAAATAAGTTGAATATGGTTTTACCCTCACCTCAAATTGCGATTGGATTATTGCTTATAAGCATTGGAATAGTAGTTACTTTTGATATCAAAATTGATTTATTTAAGGGTAAAGAATAAAAGAACATTATTTAAAATATCTTGTTGGAATTTAGATTGGGCAACCCTTTCTTAAAAAAGAGTTAAATTTTTTATTGATAAATTTGATTCTGATATTATCTGTCTTGCAGAAGGACATGAGAATCTAGTCCCAAAAGATCGATATATTATTTCTTCACAGGAGGACTATGGATATAAAACCAAAAATAGTGGTAGAAAAGTAACTCTTTGGTCAAAAAATGAATTATTCAGAAAAAATAAGCAGAGAGGATGAAATTATATCTCTTTCCACTAAGGCAGTTAGAGAACCATATGGGAAGAATTTTAAGATCAATTAATATTTACCCCCCACTTACACCCCCCACAACGAATAAAGGTCTACTCTGGAATGAGGGAAACTATTAGGGAATAAAACTATCAACAATAGTTTAAAAAACCCATCATTTTAACCTATCTGGGACCTCTAAAAACCATAAAAAACGGAGAGGGTGGGATTCGAACCCACGAATAGTTTTGCCTATTAAACGATTTCGAGTCGTTCGCTTTCGACCACTCAGCCACCTCTCCTTAACAAAATAATATACATAAAATGTATAAAACAATTTTATAAGTTATATCTTGCTCTTTAATCCCAACCAGCTACTTTCATCATTTTGATAGCCTTTGCATTATAAATTCCAAGATCCTCTATACTCACCCTATCAGGAGTAAATTCTCCAAAGTTTTTTACAATCTGATTTTGATTAACTTCTTTTAAAGGATGTTCAAAAGTAGGCGCGGCTAATCCCTTACTTCCTTCAGGAGATGCAAGAAACTCAAGAAGATTAACAGCCTCAGTTTTATTTTTGGCATATTTAGCAACTCCACCCGCACTAATATTTACATGAGCAGGATTAGGGGTAATAACAGTTGTTTTTTTAGCGTACAAAGTGTCTCTTCTTCCATTAATACCAGCAAGCATTCTTGCCACGTAATAATGGTTGACAATACCAACACCGCATTTCCTCTTTGAAACTGCTCTAACTATTGAAATATCTCCTGGGAAAAAAGGTTGAGAAACGTTAGAAATCATTCCGTTCAACCAAGTTTTTGTTAACTCTGTTCCCTTATTTACAATTTGATTAGCTACTAAAGATTGATTATAAGGACTTTTTCTATTTCTTAAACACACTTTCCCTTTTAAAGATGGGTCAGCTAAATCTGTATAACTTTTAATTTTATTTATATCAACAACTTTTGGATTAGCAACAATCACTCTTACTCTTCTTGTTAGTGCATACCACTTTTTATTAGGATCTTTTAAACCAATAGGGACATCTTTCTCTAAGCTATCAGATTCAATTTTTTGTAGCAAATCTCCCTTTTCAGCATTAGTTATTCTTGCCGCATCAACAAGTAGAATTAAATCAGCCTGAGAATTTTTCCCCTCTCTTTTTAATCTCTCAATTAAAGAAATACCAGCAGCTTCAATAAGTCTTACTTTTATACCGGTTTTCTCTGCAAATTTTTTATATATTTCTCTATCAGTATTGTAATGTCTTCCTGAATAAACTTTAACTTCTCTTTGTGTCGAATAAGCAGCAATATTTAAATTAAAAAGAAAAGAATAAGTTAATGCAGAATAGAGTATCTTTTTTAATTTTTGCACTTTATGTAAATAGTATATATGGTTACTTTATATCTAACTGATTAACAAGTCCTTAAAAA
>JAOOLH010000061.1 GCA_028408675.1 Prochlorococcus sp. AH-716-K03
ATAAATAATTCTGATAGTTTAAATAACCTAAAAGAAGAATTAAATAAAGTTCAATTTGAAATAAAAAATATTGAGAGTAGCTACAAGAAAGCAAAAAGTAATAGAAAGTTTAATTTTAAATATCAAGTTGAACCTGATGATATTGCAGATGTCATTTCAAAAACAACTGGGATTCCTATAACTAAAGTAGTCTCTAATGAACGAAAAAAATTAGTTAATTTAGAAATAGAGATAAGCGATAAAGTTATAGGACAAGAAAAAGCTATAGAAGCAGTTTCTTCTGCAATAAGAAGAGCGAGAGTTGGAATGAAAAACCCTAAAAGACCTATTGGATCATTTTTATTTATGGGTCCGACTGGAGTTGGCAAAACAGAATTAGCAAAATCACTAGCATCATCATTATTTGATGAAGAAGAAGCTTTATTAAGATTGGATATGAGTGAATATATGGAAAAAAATGCTGTAGCAAGGCTTTTAGGCGCTCCTCCAGGTTATGTCGGTTACGAAGAGGGAGGTCAATTAACTGAAGCAGTTAGGAGAAAACCCTATTCTGTAATTCTTCTTGATGAAATAGAAAAAGCACATTCAGAGGTTTTCAATGTCCTCCTACAAGTCTTAGATGAAGGAAGGTTAACTGATTCTCAAGGAAGAACAGTTGACTTCAAAAATACAGTTATAATAATGACTAGCAATTTAGCTGGAAAAATAATCTTAGAGGATTCAAAAAAAATTCCTAATAGCAAAGAAAATTCTGAATTAAGAAAACAGAGTTTACAAAATTCTATTAATAAATCATTATCCTCTATTTTTAGACCCGAATTTTTAAACAGAATAGATGAAGTCGTAAAATTTGATCCACTCTCAATTGATCAACTACAAAAAATAATTCTTTTGCAAATAGAAGATTTAAGGAAACTATTACTTGAACAGGGGATAAAAATAAATATTGATAAAAAAGTTATCCAAAAAATTGCAAATGACTCCTATCAACCTGAATATGGTGCCAGACCATTAGGTAGAGAACTTAGAAGACAAATAGAAAATCCTCTTGCTTCAAAACTTTTAGAGGATAATTATAAAAATAAAAAAAATATAACTGTAAAAATTAATCCGTCAAAAAAAGATGAGATTTTATTTAAACCTAGCTGATGAGTAAATCGATAAGCTAAGATAAAACCAAGCTTTTAAAGCTTAAACTAAATTTGAAATTTGTGACAAGTCCTACTAATCAAGAACCTATCAAAAAAGAGACCTCTGAAATAAAAGAGATCTCTGAAATAAAAGTGACTTCTGACATAAAAGAGCCTAGGAAAAAGAAGAATTTTTTAACTTCTACATTCGATGAGCTCAAACTTGTTGTATGGCCTAACAAACAACAGTTATTTAGCGAATCTGTTGCTGTTATTATTATGGTAACCTTTTCAGCAGCAGCAATTGCATCCGTAAGTAGGTTTTATGGGTGGGCAGCATCACAAATTTTCCGTTAAATTAACAAATTTTTAAATATAGATTTAGTACTATAATTTTAAAAATCATTTATCCAGCTTCTAGAGAAAGAAAAATGAGTAACGAATTGACAACCAACCTTAGTTCTTCAAAGGCAAAAACTAGTATTGCGAGATGGTATGCCGTTCAAGTGGCATCAAGCTGTGAAAAAAAAGTAAAAGCTACTCTCGAACAAAGGTCAGTTACTTTGGGCGTTAACAACAGAATTGTAGAGATTGAGATCCCTCAGACTCCTGGCATTAAACTTAAGAAAGATGGTTCTAGGCAAACAACAGAGGAGAAAGTTTTTCCAGGCTATGTCTTAGTTAGAATGATTCTTGATGAAGATACAATGATGGCTGTGAAAAGTACACCTAATGTGATTAATTTTGTTGGAGCAGAAGATGGTCGAGGCAGCGGGAGATCACGAGGTCATATCAAACCTCGACCTTTGTCTAGGCAAGAGGTAAATAGAATATTTAAGCGTGCCTCAGAGAAGAAAGCTGTAATAAAATTAGATCTTGAGGAAAAAGATAGAATTATTGTAACTAGCGGGCCTTTTAAAGATTTCCAGGGGGAAGTAATAGAAGTTTCTGGTGAAAGAAATAAATTAAAAGCATTACTTTCAATATTTGGGCGCGAAACTCCTGTAGAATTAGAATTCTCCCAAATCAATAAACAAAATTAATTATTATTTCTGTTTATCGATTAAAATAATACTTTTAATCCCCGTTTAAATTCACTAATCTAATGGCAAAAAAAATTGTTGCGGTTATTAAACTAGCACTTCAAGCTGGCAAAGCAAACCCTGCCCCACCGGTGGGTCCAGCTTTAGGTCAGCACGGTGTAAATATCATGGCATTTTGCAAAGAATATAATGCAAGAACACAAGATAAAGCAGGTTTTGTAATCCCGGTAGAAATTTCAGTTTTTGAAGATAGAAGCTTTACCTTTATAACTAAAACTCCTCCTGCTTCAGTCTTAATAACCAAAGCTGCAGGAATAGAAAAGGGAGCTGGTGAATCTTCAAAAGGATCTGTAGGCAATATAAGTAAATCTCAATTAGAGGAGATAGCCAAAACAAAGCTTCCTGATTTAAACTGTTCAAGTGTTGAATCAGCTATGAAAGTTATTGAAGGAACAGCTCGAAATATGGGCGTTTCAATTACTGAATAAATTCAATCCCAAACATTCACTTTTTAGGGGAGGTTAATTCTTTAACCGTTTGTACCCAAATTATATTATGAAAAAACTATCCAAAAGAATGGCGGCTCTATCAACAAAGATAGAAGATCGCAAATATGCCCCACTTGACGCTTTAGCTATTATCAAGGAAAATGCAAACGCCAAATTTGATGAGACTATTGAAGCTCATATTCGTCTAGGTATTGATCCAAAATATACAGATCAACAACTAAGAACAACAGTTGCTCTTCCTAACGGCACTGGCCAAAGTATTAAAATTGCTGTGATCACAAGGGGTGAAAACGTCGCAAAAGCAAAATCTGCAGGTGCAGATCTTTTTGGAGAAGAGGATCTTGTAGAAAGCATTAATAAAGGTAATATGGATTTTGATTTGCTTATTGCAACTCCTGATATGATGCCAAAAGTAGCAAAACTTGGAAGAGTTTTAGGTCCAAGAGGATTAATGCCAAATCCTAAAGCGGGTACTGTAACTAGTGATATTGCTAGTGCAATAAAAGAATTTAAAGCCGGTAAACTAGAATTTAGAGCTGATAAAGCTGGGATCGTGCATGTTCGCTTTGGTAAAGCTAGCTTTACCGAAAATGCTTTATTTGAAAACTTAAAGATGTTACAAGAATCAATTGATAAAAATAAACCTAGTGGTGCAAAGGGTAAATAT
>JAOOLH010000062.1 GCA_028408675.1 Prochlorococcus sp. AH-716-K03
AGTATCAAGCTTTAAGGTATAAATGGTAATTATCATAAACATGACCAAACCTACAATTGAGCTTAAATCAACTGAATTTACCGAAGTTATAGAACTTGAAAGAACAGTTACACCTGACGAAGAGAAAAGAGTTGATCACGTTTTTGTTAGAAGAAGAAAAATTTGTAAGCGCCATCCTGAAGGATTTGCTACCGAAGAATATGCAAGGTTTGATATTGCATGGCCAGAAGAAGTTAAGGAAGAAATAAAAGAAGATATTCAAGAAGAAATTAAAGTTAATTCTTAGTAATCATGTCTAACAGATTTGAATGGGACGATACCAACAGTTCAGGAATTTGGTGGAGTACAAATGTAAGTATTAGAGATGAATGTATTTTGCTTAAAGAGGATACAGAATGTGAAGACAATGATATTGTTGAATTACTAAGAAGTATTGCTAATAATATTGAAGAAAACGGACTTTAAAAACTAGAAATTAGTTTTTATAAATTTACCTAAAAAGTTTCTAAAATTTCAACTGAATCTAATAATTTTTTTGTTATTCCTTCTTCACTCATAGAATGACCAGCATCATCCACGATAATCAACTGTGAATTTATTAATTTTTTACTAAGATCCCAGGCACTCCTAACTGGACAAACGACATCGTATCTTCCTTGGATTATCTTAGTTGGTATAGATTCTATAATCTTTACATTTTTCAAAATGAAATTATCTTCTAAGAAGATGTTGTTTATAAAATAATGACACTCTATTCTTGAAAAAGCATCTGCAAAGGAATTTGTTTTACTTTTACCAACATTAAAATCTTTTTTAATAAGATGGCTTGTTGAAAGCTCCCAGTTTGTCCAGGCAGCTGCAGCCTTTGATCTGAGTTCAATATCTTTAGAAGTTAGATGTTTATAAAAAGAAGCTATTAAATTCTTCCTTTCATTCAGAGGTATTACTGAGATATATTTTTCAAATTCATCGGGAAATATCTCACTTGCACCATATTGATAAAACCATAATAGTTCAAATTTTCTGCATAAAAATATTCCTCTTAAGGTCATACTTTTAACTTTTGATGGATTCTTTATTGCATAAATCAACGCTAAAGTAGAACCCCATGACCCCCCAAACAAGTGCCAAGAATCTATATTCAAATTTAATCTTAATTTCTCAATATCATTTACTAAATCTAATGTTGTATTTTCTCTTAATTCTGAAAAGGGTTTTGAATTACCACAACCTCTTTGATCAAATTGAACAATATCAAATTTTTCCGGATTGAAATATCGTCTATATCTTGGTTGACTTCCCCCTCCAGGTCCACCATGGATTACTAATATCTTTTTCCCATTTGGATTCCCAGATCTTTCCCAGTAGATAGAATGGATTTTACTTACTTGTAAAAAACCCTTTTCTCTTGGCTCTATGGAGGGAAATAATGTTTTTTCTTTCATTTTATAAAATCAATTTATTTTAATTAGAAAATTTATATTATCTAATAATAATAATTCGTTACTATAAAACTATAAAAAAAGAGGCCTGTTATGACAGTCCTCTTTTCAATTCTTATTTCCTACTTTAAGGATTTAATTTATACATATATAAAGATCATTTACTCATGGGCTTTAAATACGTGGGTTAGGGGATAATTCTCGATAATTCTAGTCCTTTTTTGTCGCTGGTAATTATAGAGCGAAGTCTTATCAGACTAATTGATTGAACCTTTCTTTTCGAGTAATCCCATTGTCAGGAATACGCTTCCAATATTTGTAAATTTGCTAAATTTCAGGCGGACTATCAATCATTTAGATTGCCTCCTAACTCAACATTCATAAATTACTCCTATCTCTATTTAAAGTAAATCGGTAAATATGCTGATTTACTTTTTTTTCGATTTATCAGAGGATGTTAGTGCTTTATTTTTATTGGATATTGAAAATATTATAAAAAATTAGATTAATAAAAGTTTTAACATTCTTCAGTTTCATAAAGAAGAATGCTCTCAATTATTATTCGATCACTATCTTTTAATTTATAATTTTCTATTTTCCATTCTGCAAACTTTATACAATCATCAAGAGACGGGTCTTCATTTCTACATTTTCGCCATTCTCTTATCCAATCTGCTAGTGCATAAGTAATTTTTGTACTGATCATTTTTTACCAATCTGGATAAATTGAATCTTCACCAATTGGCTCCTCATAAAATTCCCCTTTTTTTAAAGCTTTTTCATATTTATCGATAACTCTCTGATATGAAGATATAGAAGGTATCAAATTTAAGAAGTCAATAGGTTTCATTTATATTTTTATATTAATCTTTTAATTATTCTATATAAAAATCTAATAAATAATTAACTTTTAAATTATTTCCCCATAGCTTTTCTAAGTTTTGCAGCTTCATCTAAACCTTCCATTATTGTAAATGTAGAGTTCTTAGTTGCTTTTTGTCTTATATTTGAAAGCTCTTTATATTCTTCAGACTCAAAAGCTTCAACCGCTGCCCTCATGGAAGGAAATTCACAAATAACGGCTAAATTGGAATCTTCAGTGCGTTCCTTACCTAATGGTTCTGTATCTTTTGCAAAGACTTCTCCTCCAACCTCTTTTAACCATGGACCAACTTTATTTACATATTCATCAAATAGTTCCTGGTTAATTATTCTTGCTGTTGATACCCAGTAACCTTTTGCTCCTTTCTTATCCATAAAATAAAATAATCTTTAGCCTCAATTTAAATATAATTTACAGGTTAGGATCTATTATTAAAAATTTTATTAATATAAACTGACTTAGATGAAAACAATTATTGAATATAAACCAAAATAGGATTAACTTTTAAAAAGAGCACTAGTGATTAATTATCTATAACTAATATGGATTTCATCAAGAAAAACAAGGTACTTACTGTAATGGCATTCATAGCAATTTTATCCTTTGTTTTAGAAAAAGCAGGGATAATTCATCCTTAAAAAATAATTTAACTAAAAAATTTAAAATTAATGAAATAAATAAACTACAAGAATTGCTGCAACAATGAGTATTGGAGATAATGCCGTAAACATTAAAGTCTTGAAATTCAGTTCCATTACATTTAAAAAATATATAAATTAAGTAAAGAATACTTTTAAGCATTGGCAATAAGTAGAATTTACATTGTTTAGATATGCAAAAATAAATGAATAAAAAAGATACCAAGAAGAA
>JAOOLH010000063.1 GCA_028408675.1 Prochlorococcus sp. AH-716-K03
AACGCCCTTTGGATTTAGATGTTTGGTTATTTCGCATTTTGCATAAGTAATATTTTCTTTTGAGCCTAGTATTCCGATATGAGAACTTCCAATATTTGTAATAACCGCAATATCAGGTTCAGAGAATTTAGATAAATTTTCAATCTGCCCAAGGCCTCTCATTCCCATCTCAAGTATTAAAACTTTATCTTTTAAATCAGAGTCAAGAATGGTTAGGCCTACCCCAATTTCGTTATTAAAATTTAATTTAGTTAATTTAATTTTCCCTAATTGCTTTAAAACCTCTCCCATCATTTCTTTTGTTGTTGTTTTGCCTACTGATCCTGTAATACCAACAACAGGGATATTCAATTTTCTTTTTTTTAACAAAGCTAATTTCTGAAAGGCTTCTAAAGTATCCGGAACAGACCAAAAAGGGAAATTATTAGGTAATAAATTCTGCATCCCATTACTAATTACAACAGCTTTTACTCTTTTTTTTATAACCTCTTTAAGAAAATCATGTCCATCATATTTTTTACCTTTTATAGCAACAAAAAGATCCTGATTTAATAATGTTCTACTGTCTATGCTTATATTTTCAAAAGTTTGAAATTGATTTGTAAGACTATCCCTATTTTTTATATTACCTAAAATATTATTTATATCAGATAAAGAGAAATCCATTAAATATTAGATCATTTTTTTTTAAGAGAAGGATCTGCAGATTGACCATAAGAAAACTTTTCAATTTCAGCTATATCTGGGGATGGCTCCTTAAAGCCACAAACATCTTTATACATCAATTCATATTCAAGTGCTGATCTCTGCCAACTAAATTCTTGACTCATAGCTCGGCGTTGTAAGGCTTTCCAACTATCTTTATGCCTAAATGCCTCCCAGGATCTTACCAAAGCAGTATAAAAGTCAATCGGTTCAAACCGATCAAAGCAGAAGCCTGTACCACGATTATTTTCTGGATCATAAGGTGAAACGGTATCGACCAATCCTCCAACCCTTCTTACTATTGGGATTGATCCATATCTCATCGCAAGTAATTGGCTAATACCACAGGGTTCAAACCTGCTTGGCATTAAGAATGCATCAGATCCTCCATATATAAGCCTGGATAGAGAATCATCATAAGTAAGAAACACAGAAAATCTCCCAGGGTTATCTAATGCCAATTGCCATAATCCAGATTCTAAATATTTATCTCCTGTTCCTAAAATAGCTATTTGAGAATCTGTATAAGCGAGTAATCTTCTGGAAACTTGCAAGACCAAATCAACTCCTTTTTGATCGACTAATCTACTTACCATTCCTAAAAGATATTTTTTACTGTTAACCTCAAGTCCCATTTCTTTCTGAAGAATTGACTTATTTTCTGTTCTTCTTTCTAAATTTTTAATATTGAATTGTGCAGGTAAAACTCTATCTTTATCAGGATCCCATTCATTAAGATCAATCCCATTAAGGATTCCTCTTAATTTTCCTGAAATATAATTCAATAATCCCTCAAGACTTTCACCATATTCATGAGTTTTTATCTCATCTGCATATGTTGGGGAAACAGCATTAACCCTATCTGCATATAACATTGCAGCTGCCATTGTATGGTCACCATGCATATACCATGGACACCATGTCATTTTTTCAAGCTTCCATCTCCAAGGTCCCTGATATTTTAAATTATGTATTGTAAAAACAGTACTTACTTCAGGATCTTGATGCATCCACACCGGAATCATCCCAGTATGCCAATCATGACAATGAAGGACTTGAGGCTTCCAACAATTCCAAGAGAATTCTGCAGTAGCGCTAGCAAAAAATGTAAATCGCCAGTCCTCATCTTCTCCACCGTATATCTGTCCCGAATCAAAAGTTGGATGTCCCACTAAGTAAATTTTATAATTATGTATCGGATGTTTTGCTTCATACACTGAGAAATCATTCCCCATTGTATTAGCTCTAAAAACTGGTTCAATTGATACTTCTAGTAGGTTCCACAATTTGCCATAACCTGGAATTATGACCCTTACATCGTGACCAAGTTTTATCAATGATGGTGGTAACGAACCAACTACATCTCCCATCCCTCCAACTTTGATCATTGGAGCGCATTCAGCGGCGGCAAGAAGAATTCTCATTGATTAGTTATTATAAAAAGTGCTTTTTGAAGAGAAAGAAACTATTAAGGAGTCCATCCATAATCAGAAAAATCAGGAGGTCGTTTCTGAAGAAAGGCATCTCTGCCCTCTTTAGCTTCATTCGTCGAATAAAATAGCTGAGTTGTGTATCCAGATAATTCTTGAATACCTGCTATTCCATCACACTCAGCATTAAATGATGCCTTAAGTATTCGAATAGCTGTTGGACTATTACGTAGAATCTCTCTTGCCCAGATTACACCCTCAGCTTCTAATTCTTCAATCTTTGTAATCGCATTTACTAATCCCATTTCTAAGGCTTCTTTAGAATTATATTTTCTACATAAAAACCAAATTTCCTTTGCTTTTCTTTGTCCAACAAGTCTGGCTAAATAACTTGATCCAAATCCAGCATCAAAACTTCCTACCCTAGGACCTGTTTGACCAAATATCGCATTTTCAGAAGCAATACTTAGATCACAAAGAAGATGTAAAACTTGCCCCCCCCCCTATTGCGAAACCAGGGACTAAAGCTATAACTACTTTAGGTAAAGTTCTTATTAACCTTTGCAATTCCAGTACATTTAGTCTTTGATTACCCTCATCATCTTCATATCCATTTTGACCTCTAACAGTTTGGTCCCCTCCTGAACAAAAAGAATAAATCCCTTTATTATCTGGTCCTGCACCTGTTAAAAGAACAACTCCCATACTCTCATCATTTCTAACAAGATTGAAAGCATCTAATAGCTCCCAAACTGT
>JAOOLH010000064.1 GCA_028408675.1 Prochlorococcus sp. AH-716-K03
CCTTCTCCAGGTTGTAGTTCCCATTTAAGACTTTTATTATCGAGAGCCTTGGTAAGTGCCTCTTCTGATTTATCCCAAATTTCTTCACTTCCAACCCTTTTCTCAGGACGAGTTGATAATTTGATAATAATTTCATCAAAACCAAAAGTTTTATAAACTTCGAAAACAAGATCAATAAAAGTGGATACCTCAGATTGAATTTGTTCTTCGGTACAGAAAATGTGTGCGTCATCCTGAGTGAAATTTCTAACTCTCATTAAGCCGTGTAATGCTCCAGAGGGCTCATTTCTATGACAAGAACCAAACTCAGCAAGCCTAATAGGTAAATCTTTATAACTTTTTAAACCTTGATTGAATACTTGAATATGGCATGGACAATTCATTGGTTTAATTGCATAAGTTCTATTTTCTGATGCGGTAGTGAACATATCTTCTCTAAACTTTTCCCAATGACCTGATTTTTCCCAAAGAGACTTATCAACAGCTTGAGGGGTTTTTATTTCCATATAATCATTTTTTTTAAGTATTTCTCTTACGTATTTTTCAAGAACTTGGTAGATTATCCATCCATTTGGATGCCAAAAAATCATACCCGGAGATTCTTCTTGTATATGAAACAGTGAATGCTTTTTCCCAAGTTTTCTATGATCTCTTTTTTCCGCTTCTTCGATTCTTGTTAAGTAATCATTAAGTTCTTTCTCTTTAGCCCAGGCAGTTCCATATATTCTCTGTAATGATTCATTTTCACTATTACCTCTCCAATATGAACCAGATAGTTTTAATAGTTTAAAATGCCTAAGATGTCTTGTATTTGGCACATGAGGGCCTCTGCACATATCAATATATTCTTCGTGTTTATATAAATTGATAAGATCTTCATCAGGAATTTCTTCAATTATTCTTAATTTAAAAGTCTCATCTCTTTCTTGAAACGTTTTAATAGCTTCTTTTTTGGTAACTTGTATAATCTCAACATCATAATTTGTTTTTATTAAGTTGTTAATTCTTTTTTCTATTTTTATTAAATCATCAGGGGTAAATCTATATTCCGAAAAAATATCATAATAGAATCCATTATCAATTACTGGGCCAATTGCCATCTTTATATTTGGATAAAGTTGTTTAACTGCATGACCGATCAAATGTGCAAAAGAATGTCTAATTATTTCAACACCTTCTTCATCTCGGGATGTAATTATTACCACTTTAGAATCATTATTTATGGGAAGTGTTGCATCAAAAAGAACATCATTTACTTTCCCCGCAATCGTTGCTTTGGCTAAGCCGGTTCCTATGCTCTTAGCTATTTCTTGAATCGTTACTGGCTGATCAAATACTTTCTTAGATCCATCGGGTAATGTTATTTCTGGCATAATTTATTTCTCCATTTCAAAGAAACCTAATTCATATTTAACTCTACTAAGGGTTTTATTTGCGACTGCTTCAGCTCTTTTCTTCCCTTCTTGAAGTATTTTATTTAGTTCATAAGGATCGTTTATCAGAACCTTATATTTTTCTTGAATTGGACTAAGTGATTCTATAAGTAATTCAGTAAAATTTTTTTTGAATACCCCCCATCCCGTTTGGGATAAATCATTCTCTAGCTTAGAAATTTCTTCACCACTTAATAATGAATAAATCATTAAGAGATTTCTAGATTCAGGTCTCTCGGGATTATTAAATTCCATTCCCATATAACTATCACTTTTTGCTCTTTTAATTTTTTTTGTAATTATTTCAGGACTATCTAGCAAATTAATCCTACTACCCTCATTAACGTCACTTTTACTCATCTTTTTTGATCCATCATTTAAGCTCATTATCTTTGAACCATTTTTCATAATTATGGGTTGAGGAACTTTTAATATGTTTTTATCTTTACTAAATTTGGCATTGATTCTCTGTTGTGCAATATCTCGGGCAAGTTCTAAGTGTTGTTTTTGATCTTCTCCTACTGGAACAAAATCAGCATCATATAGCAAAATATCTGCAGCCATTAAGATTGGATAATCAAATAACCCAATAGAAACATTATTTCCTTGCTGGATAGATTTTTCCTTGAATTGGATCATTCTTTCCATCCAATTTATGGGAGTCATGCAATTTAATATCCAACAAAGTTCAGAATGTGCAGATATATGGCTTTGAACAAAAATAGAACAAATCTCAGGATCTATACCACAAGCAACATATAAAGCTGCAGTGGAAAGTGTATTTCTAGAAAGTTGTCTGGGATCATATTCTGTAGTAATTGCATGCAAATCGACGACACAAAGAAATGTTTCATGCTTATCTTGAAGTGCAACCCAATTGTTTATCGCTCCAAGCCAGTTCCCAATATGTAAATCTCCTGTAGGTTGAACTCCAGAAAGAATCCTTTTTTTATTTGTCATCCCCTTCTTCTTCTTCTTTTTCAATTTCTTTTTTATTTGGTTGAATCTCTTCAGAAGGAATATTTTTAACTGGTCTTGCAAAAGGATCAGGTGCTACATTTTTAGTTTTGTTTTCAGAAGCTAATGCTTTACTTGGTGATGATGTGTTTTTATTATTTTTTGCAAATTTTGTAATTTCCTCCATTAAGTGTTTATCTTCAATCATCTCGCTAAGTGTCCTTACTGAAAAGCCAAGCACTGCGACTGTGGATTTAAGTTGGAAAGCATCTTGAATTGATTTTACCGCTCTCATTTCATTATCACTTAACCTTATTCGGAATCCTCCTCCATCTCTATTCCCTCCTGATCTATTTCTAAAGTTAGGTCTATCGTTATTACTTCGACTTCTGTAGTTCTCTTGACCAGAATTATTTCCGTAATTGGAATTTGACATCTTAGAAATTCTTTTTATTTATTAGTCTATTAACTTACCACCCAGTT
>JAOOLH010000065.1 GCA_028408675.1 Prochlorococcus sp. AH-716-K03
AATTTTTTACTTATTTGCCAAAATTTTTTATCCCCCAAAGAGCTTAAAAATTGATACTTAATATTTAAAAAATATTTTGATAACAAACTAGACAGAAAAATTTCTTATGTGTTAGTATAATTATGTAGCGTACGCTACAAAAACGTTCAACTTGTAAAGATACAAGCCGCAAATCGACCTAAGCCATGGAACGGGGACTTAGGCGAAACCGGAGAGACTAAATGACTCTTATCTACAGAGGACAAAAATACGTCCAAAACAAAGTAGCTGCTAAGAAACAGCATAATGAGTTAACTTATAGAGGTAAAGCTTACACAAGTTAATTCTTCTAAAAAAATAAAAAAAGGTCACTTAATGTGACCTTTTTTTTTGATTAATTTATTAAGTAATAATTATGTAACTAATTATCAAAAACTTTACAATGAGAATTTGTAGGATGCAAAATACATTCTTCATCCCAGTACTCATTAGATGTAACTTTTGGTAATTGATAATTAAAATCGTGCATCCTCTGTATATCATTCAATGAATTATTGAGAATAGCAAAGGGTGTTGTTAGTTTCATAACCTTTCTTTGTGACTAGCTACTCTATAAAACAAGTCCACAAATAAAGTCAAGGCAAGAAATACTCAATTGTTCTTCCAGGCAATGATATAAAATAATCAAGCATTGAATCTTAAGAGGATATTATGAAAAAGAAAAAACCTTTATTTAAAGCCCCTTATGATATTAAAGATGTAAGTGCTCTTTTTTCGATAATAGCCTTTGTTTTAATTATTGCAGCCATAATTGGTAATAATTTATTTGGAGTGTTTCAAGAAAATGTAAATTTTGGATAATTTAAATATACAAACATCAATTTCTTTTATGTTAAATTAATTACTATAAGCCTTTAAAAAATTTTTATTTAAATTCTTAGAAAGGTATACATATATTATTCTGAATAAATAAATTTTATATGTATATTTGCAAAAAATTATATATTTAATAAATGAGGGTAAGTATTATTATTCCATGTTTTAACGAAGAATCAACAATAATCAAAATTGTTAATTCTGTTAAGGCATCTGCCATTGATATATATGAGATCATTATTGTTGATGATGGTTCTACAGACAAGACATCTCAACTTCTCGAATCAATAAATTTAGATAAAATACAAATTAAAAGGCATAAAAGTAATAGAGGTAAAGGTGCTGCCTTAAGAACAGGTTTTAAACTTGCTACTGGAGACATATGCCTAGTTCAAGACGCAGACTTAGAATATGATCCAAAAGAATATCCAAAATTAATTGAACCAATATTAGAAGGTAAAGCCGATGTAGTTTATGGAAGTAGATTTCAAGGGGAGGGGGCTCATCGAGTAGTTTATTTCTGGCATAGATTTGGAAACGGATTCCTTACCTTACTAAGTAATATTTTTACTGATCTGAATTTGTCTGATATGGAAACATGCTATAAAGCTTTTCGAAGAGAGGTAATCCAATCTATAAGAATAAATGAAAATAGATTTGGATTTGAACCAGAAATTACCGCTAAAATAGCCCGGAAAAAATGCAGGATTTATGAAGTAGGAATATCTTATTATGGTAGAACTTATGAAGAAGGAAAAAAAATTGGATGGAAAGATGGAGTTAGAGCTATATATTGTATTTTCAAATATAACCTGTGGTCTTAAGTTAGTCTAATTAAAAATTTCGGAAATAAAATATTAAAAATGTCAATTTAAAAGGTTAAACATCTCAAAAAGCTCTACTAAAAAAATTATTTCTTTTTAAGATTCAAAAGGACTAAAGTTTATATAAAAGAGGAGTATTTATTGGATTTTAGTTGTTTAATTAAATATTAGAAATACAAGTTTTATATGTAAATAATCAAATCTACTATGCGAATAAGATAGATTACTAATTAACTTTTTAAAAGAATTCGAGATTTTTATTACGTAAAAAAATAAAAAATTTACCTAATATTATCTTTAAAAATTACTATTTTTTGTTACTTTTTAAAATAAGATTATGATCTCCAACGTTGGCGCATGGAGGATCAATATTCCAACATTGATACTGATCAATAGGGATTTTGATAGGTACTTCATTGCCTACAAAAAAGGAAGTTCTATGTTCCCATTTATCAGATGAAGTATATTTAACTTCGAAAGAAGTAGTCCCCTTTTCTATATTTTTAATGTTAGGAAATCTAAAACCTATAAGATTCAAGAGTGGGCCACTTATAAAAAAAATTAAAATCGAAATAGTTAAGTAAAGAAGTCTATTATTAAAAAGCATGAAAATAGAAGGTAAATAATTTATGGTAAAAAGATAAAAAGGAATTGCTATTAACCAAGAATAAAAACGTAAATCAGGAGGGAAAAATAAAATAACTATAAATAATGTTATTAAAATTGATGCAGAATAAGAAAAAGTAATTACTGAAACGGGTCTATTCTTCTTGTAAAGATTACTTATAAAACCAAATACTGAATATAAAAAGATCAGAAGAGTTGCAATACCTACTTTAGATCTAAGAAAATCTGGGAGCCATTGTGAGTATTTTGCATTCGGGATATTTTGTTTGGAAGACATAAATCTAGAGAAATTAAAAATTTCTTCTTTCCAAAATTTCATCTGTTCCATATTTAATCCATGATCTCCTAATTGCCCTAAAAAATTTGATGGATAA
>JAOOLH010000066.1 GCA_028408675.1 Prochlorococcus sp. AH-716-K03
TATCGGTGTGCGCTGATGAGCCCAAACTAATGTCTCAATTAATTCTTGCCAATAACCTCTCCATGATATCAAGAACATGAATCCTGTCGCCCATACAAGATGGCCGAATAAGAACATCCAAGCCCAAGGAGAAAGTGAATTAACACCGAAGGGATTGTATCCATTTATTAGTTGAGCAGAATTTAACCAAAGATAATCTCTAAACCAACCCATTAAATAAGTCCCAGACTCATTAAATTGAGCTACATTACCTTGCCATATAGCTAAATGTTTCCAATGCCAGTAGAAAGTTACCCAAGCTATTAAATTCAATGCCCAGAACATCGCAAGATACATAGCATCCCATGATGAACTATCGCATGTACCCCCACGTCCAGGTCCATCACAAGGGAATGCATAACCCAAATCTTTCTTATCAGGAATTAGTTTTGTTCCTCTTGCATCTAAAGCTCCTTTGATAAGGATTAATGCAGTTGTATGAAGCCCCAAAGCAATCGCATGATGTACTAAGAAATCTGCAGGACCTATAGGTAAGAAAGAACTAAGAGCATCTTGTCTATTTATTAAATCCATCCAGTAATGGTTTCCTGGTAAAGAATTTGCCGCAATGCTAGCTGAACTTGTAGGGTCGGATAATAAAGCATCAAAGCCATACATCATTTTACCTTGTGCCGCTTGAACAAACTGCGCAAAAACTGGTTCAATTAAAATTTGTTTTTCTGGATTACCAAAAGCTACAACAACGTCATTATGAACGTATATTCCCAAAGTATGGAAACCAAGTAACATAGTGACCCAACTTAAATGACTTATTAATGCTTCTTTAGTGCCTAATACTCTAGCCAAAACATTATCTTTATTTAATTCAGGGTCATAATCTCTTACGAAGAAAATTGCTCCATGTGCAAATGCTCCAACCATCAAGAACATCGCAATATATTGATGATGGGTATAGAGCGCAGATTGCGTGGTGTAATCTCTGGCAATAAAAGCATATGAAGGAAGTGCACCCATATGTTGAGCTACCAAAGAAGTAGCAACTCCAAGTGATGCTAGAGCTAATCCCAACTGAAAGTGTAAAGAGTTATTTACAGTTTCATAAATTCCATCATGATTGATCCCGAAATTACCTTTATGAGGATCATTAGGATGTCTTGTGTTATGAGCTTCTGTAATTTCTTTTAAACTATGACCGATTCCAAATGTATTTCTATACATGTGTCCAGCAATCACAAATACAGTACCAATTGCAATATGATGATGCGCTATGTCTGTTAGCCATAATGCCTCACTTTGAGGATGTAAGCCTCCTAAGAAAGTAAATATTGCTGTTCCTGCACCTTCAGAAGTTCCAAATACTTGTTCCAATGAGTCTGGGTTTTGTGCATAAGCACCCCAATTCAAAGTAAAAAATGGAGCTAATCCAGCAGGATGAGGAAGTACTGTTAACCAATTATCCCAACCTACATGTTGACCTCTTGATTCAGGTATAGCTACATGAACTAAGTGTCCTGTCCAAGCAATGCTACTAAAACCAAATAATACAGCCAAATGATGATTTAATCTTGACTCAGCATTTTTAAACCAAGCAAGTGATGGTCTGAATTTTGGTTGCAAATGTAGCCAACCAGCAAATAAAGTCCAGCAAGCCAAGATACTCATAAAAATTGAAGCTTGGAACAGTTGCTCATTAGTTCTCATTCCAATTGTGTACCACCAATGATATAAGCCTGAATAAGCTATATTTACGGGTCCGCTTGCTCCCGCCTGTGTCATTGCTTCAGTAATACCTGATCCAAAATGAGGATCCCAAATAGCGTGAGCTATAGGACGAACATGAGTAGGGTCGAGTACAAATTGCTCAAAATTACCTTGCCAAGCAATATGAAAAAGATTACCTGCTACCCAAAGAGCAATTATTGCAAGATGTCCGAAATGTGTAGAAAATAACTTTTGATAAAGCTTTTCTTCAGTCATCCCATCATGACTTTCAAAGTCATGAGCAGTAGCTATTCCGTACCATATTCGGCGAGTTGTAGGGTCCTGAGCTAGACCCTGGTTAAATGATGGAAATTTTGTTGCCATTGTATTAAAAGGAAAAGTTCAGGTTATTTAGCCAAGCCCGAAAAGGCGAGCATGGAAGAATGCCCAAGTAGTAGCAATACCACCCACTAAGAAGTGAGTAACACCAACTGCACGACCTTGAGTAATTGATAGTGCTCTTGGTTGAATTGTTGGAGCAACTTTAAGTTTGTTATGAGCCCAAACAATTGATTCAAATAATTCTTGCCAGTAACCTCTTCCACTGAATAAGAACATTAAGCTAAATGCCCAAATAAAGTGTGCTCCCAAGAACATCAGACCATACATGCTTATAGCGGAACCATAACTTGTCAAAACCTGAGAAGATTGCGCCCATAAAAAGTCTCTAAGCCAACCATTAATAGTAATGGCACTTTGAGAAAAGTTACCTCCAGTAAGTCCCCAAACATCGCTTTGCATCTTCCAAGAAAAATGGAAAATAACAATTGATAAACAGTTATACATCCAGAAGAGTGCTAAGAAAACATGGTCCCAAGAAGAGACTTGACATGTACCTCCTCTACCAGGGCCATCACATGGAAATCTAAATCCTAATGATGCTTTATCAGGAATCAATCTTGAA
>JAOOLH010000067.1 GCA_028408675.1 Prochlorococcus sp. AH-716-K03
CTTCTTATTAACATTTTCATTTGCTTTTATAGGTTTAGGTCTTTTTATTGTATTTATTCGAAGTTTTTTGGTTAAAAAAATTTGAATTAATAATATTATTAAAAAAACAATTGTTTTTAATGTCTTTACATGACTTAGGCCTGTTAATACTTTTACTTTCTCCAGGCATGATATTGTCAATATTACTACTTATAACTTTTGCTGAGGGAGGTTAAATCAACCTTGATGGTATAAATTTATATATATGATTAATTACGGATTTACTCGTGGCTGGTACCTTATTATTTAATGCTTTGAAAGAAGCAATTGATGAAGAGATGGCAAATGATGTGAACGTTTGCGTTATGGGAGAAGATGTGGGTCAATATGGTGGTTCCTATAAAGTAACAAAGGATTTATATGAAAAATATGGAGAGTTAAGAGTTTTAGATACTCCAATTGCCGAAAATAGTTTTACTGGTATGGCTGTTGGAGCTGCTATGACAGGATTAAGACCTATAGTTGAAGGTATGAATATGGGTTTTTTACTTTTGGCCTTTAATCAAATATCTAATAACATGGGTATGCTTAGATATACAAGTGGTGGAAATTATAAAATACCTGCAGTAGTTCGTGGTCCTGGCGGTGTAGGAAGACAACTAGGTGCTGAACATAGTCAAAGATTAGAGGCTTACTTTCATGCTGTTCCTGGCATTAAAATTGTTGCTTGTAGTACTCCTACTAATGCAAAGGGTTTAATGAAAGCAGCTATAAGGGATAATAATCCTGTTCTATTTTTTGAACATGTACTTTTGTATAATTTGTCTGAGGAATTACCTGCTGGTGATTATGTATGTTCTTTGGAGCAGGCGGACATAGTCAAAGAAGGTAAAGATATTACTATTTTAACTTATTCAAGAATGAGACATCATTGCTTAAAGGCTATTGAAGAATTAGATAAGAAAAATATTGATGTGGAATTAATTGATCTCATAAGCTTAAAACCCTTTGATATGAAAACAATTTCAAAATCAATAAAAAAAACTAATAATGTAATTATTGTAGAAGAATGTATGAAAACTGGAGGAATTGGAGCAGAATTGATAGCATTAATTACTGAAGAATGCTTCGATGATCTAGATACTAGACCGATAAGATTATCTAGTCAGGATATTCCAACTCCTTACAATGGGAATCTAGAAAATTTAACAATTATTCAACCTCATCAAATAGTCGAAAAAGTTGAGGAAGTAATTAATGGGAGCATTTAACAAATGAAAAGAAGGCAAGGTTGGCTTTTCTTTATAGTTTTCCTTCTAACTTTTTCAATTTATTTATTAATTAATTTTCCACTGAAGTTAGGATTAGATTTAAGAGGAGGTTCTCAACTTACACTTCAATTAATTAAAGATGATGGTTTAGTTACTAATGATGAACTAGAAGCTGTAAATGCAGTTTTAGATAAACGAGTAAATAATTTGGGAGTAGCTGAATCTAATTTACAAACATTAGGACGAGATCAATTAATTTTAGAGTTACCAGGTGAGCAAAATCCGTTATCAGCATCAAGGATATTAGGTAAAACCGCATTATTAGAATTTAGAACACAAAAAAAAAATACAAGTTCCCAATTAAAAAATCTTCAACTACAGAGATTTCAAATTAATGATTTTATTGATCAGTTCAATTCAGTTGTTAAACGAAATGAGGATAAGTTATTGATCATAAATAATAACCTAACTGAATTAGAAAATGATATAAATTATTCCTCTAAAAATGATGATTTATTTGATAGGTTAATAGATACTAAGAAATACATAAGTAATCAAATTGCAACCTTGTTTAACAATACAGATTTATCTGGAAAAGATTTAATAAATGCTGGGAGAAGGCAAGAACAAACAAACAATAATTGGGAGGTTTCATTATCCTTTAGTAATAAAGGTGGAGAGAAGTTTGCTGAAATAACAAAATCAATAGCAGGTACTGATCAACTTTTATCAATTGTTCTTGATGGTGAATCGATTAGTGAAGCCAGTGTTGGAAGTCAATTTATTAATACTGGAATAACAGGAGGATCAGCTACAATAAGTGGGAATTTTTCAGCTGAGGACGCGAGAGAATTAGAAGTTCAACTTAAAGGTGGCTCATTACCTTTACCTATTGAAATTGTTGAAACTAATACTATAGGCCCTTCGCTTGGTTCAAAAAATATTGTGAAGAGTCTTTATGCTGCAATTTGTGGATTAATATTTGTTGGAGTATTTATGATTATTAATTATCGAATTTTAGGATTTGTATCAGTTATTTCATTAATTTTTTATGGTTTTTTCAATTTAGCCCTTTATTCCTTGATACCAGTTACTTTAACTTTGCCTGGAATTGCTGGATTAATTTTAAGTATTGGTATGGCAGTAGATGCAAATGTTTTAATATTTGAGAGAATTAGGGAAGAACTTATTCGTGGTAATACACTTATAAGATCAATAGATAGTGGATTTAAAAGAGCTAATTCATCCATTGTCGATGGTCATATTACTACATTGGTAAGTTGTTTTGTGTTGTTTATTTTAGGTACTAATTTTGTAAAAGGATTTGCAGCAACACTTGGTATTGGTGTTGTTATAAGTTTATTTACCTCATTAAGTTGTTCAAAAACT
>JAOOLH010000068.1 GCA_028408675.1 Prochlorococcus sp. AH-716-K03
TTTCTCTAACTTTTCTTCTACAACCTTCTCTTTACTTAGAAGAAACTTCATTAAAGTCTGGAATAAAATCCAGCCTTTTTCAATTCTTTTTGGGCCTAAAATCGTAAGAACAATAACAGAAATTAAAAAAATTTCTGGAGAATTTAAACCTAAAAAATTCATCAAAACAAAAATTTATAAACGTAGTTTAGTACATCATAAAAATTAAGGCTAATTATTTTCAAACGTTGGTAAATAAAGCTCTCTATTTGAAGCAATAATACCTTCTTCTTTGAAGAATATTTCTAATTCAGTTAAATCGCTAATATTAATATTATCACCACAATTATCCAAAATATTATTAGATGTAAATTCCCAAAGGTCATTTAAATATTGATCATCATCAGGAAAAGCTACAAATTTGAGATATGTATTGTTTAAAGCATATTCACTCGCAAATTCAGAATCTAATCCTTCTTTTTTAGCATCACAAAAAACCTTGGCAAACCTTTTGCCTACTGAATTTTGTGCGCCAGATAAATCAAGATTTCCTTGAATCGCATAAACATTATTAGGGGTTATAAAAAGAAATATTGGAAGAATAATTGATAATAAGAGGATCAAAAAAAGAAAACCTATGAATATAAATCTTTTTCAAGATAACAAAAATAGTAACTTATTAAGACAATAAAAAGAAATCTAATTAAATTTTTAAGAATAAGAAACAGAACAAAATTATGGCATTTGATCAATCTATAGTGTAATTAACAAAAGTAAATATTTAAATAATGTCTTCAGTTATAAAATTAAAAGGCAAAGGTGTATCGAGAATAATCAAAAGTAAAGTAATGTTATCTCCTTTAGCAGGAGTTACCGATAAAGTATTTAGAAATTTAGTAAGAAAATGGGCCCCAGAATCTTTATTATTTACAGAAATGATCAATGCTACAAGTCTAAAACATGGATATGGCATTACAAAAATTAAACAACTTGAATTAGAACAAGGTCCTATTGGTGTACAGATATTTGATAATAGACCCTTTGCTGTAGGCGAGGCAGCAAAACTGGCCGAAGATTTAGGAGCATTTCTGATTGATATAAATATGGGGTGTCCAGTGAAAAAAATTTCTAGAAAGGGTGGTGGAAGTGCTTTAATTAATGATCGTTTACTCGCTGTCGAATTAGTAAAAAGAGTTTCAAAGGCTGTACAAATCCCTGTCACTGTAAAAACAAGACTTGGTTGGAACAATAAAGAAGAAAATATAGAGGGTTTTCTATTAAGTCTTCAAGATGCAGGTGCAGAAATGATAACTTTACATGGGAGAACTAGAAAAGAAGGATTTTCAGGAAAAGCAGACTGGGATATGATTGGAAAAATTAAAGAGCTATTAGAAATCCCAATAATTGCAAATGGAGATATCAAGAATCCTAAGGATGCAATTAATTGCTTAAAAAAAACAAAAGCTGATGGTTTAATGATTGGTAGAGGAGTACTTGGTTCTCCATGGAAAATAGGAGAAATAGATTTGGCAATTAAAAAACTTAAAGGATTTAAAGAACCAAATATTGAAGAAAAATTGTTGTTAATTAATGAACATTTAGATGAACTCATAAAAGAAAAAGGAACTCATGGTTTATTAATAGCCAGAAAACATATTTCATGGACTTGTAAAAATTTCCAAGGAGCCAATGATCTTCGCAATAAATTAGTAAGAGCAATAGACGCAAAGGAAGTTAAAGAATTATTATTTAAAGCGATTAAAACTTTAAATAATGATCAAAAAATATTAACCTAAAATAATAAAATTTTTAAATGAAAATAATTAGTTCAAAGACGAGTGAAAGAGTTTGTAACCATATGAATAAAGATCACATTGATTCTGTACATAAATATCTAAAATATTATGGAAAAATTTCAGAATTTAAGGAAGCTTTCTTGGAAGAAATTACCAGTCAATTTATGAAAATTAAATATGATGGTAAGTCTGCAATTATAAATTTTAAAATTGAAATCTCAGAGGACGAGATTCATAAAACATTAGTTTCTATGATAAGAGAAATTGAATAGATTGATTTAATCCAAAATTTGTAAGGAAAGAACGTCTAAGAATTTCTTTCATAGTAATCCGTAATTCGTTTACATTCTTCAAAAGTAAGCATACTCAATCTTGAACTTGCATTACATCTTAAGATCGCACAAACAGCTAACAGATCAGAGCAGTCTACACTAAGTGCTTCAGATAGCTCTATAACTCTTAGACCTTTCAATGTTTTTTACTTAAAAATAAATTTATAAAAACTTTGTACATTGAATTAATGTGCAGCATTTTTTCCTAAACCAGCTATGAATGGGAAAGATTGTTCATCACCAAATATATCCTCATTAGAAGCTTTAGGGATACCACCCTGATTTGTCATATCATTTTTCTCCTCATTAGATTTAAACTCCTTAGGCAAATTATTATTTAATTCCCCACCCATTTCATTGGCTAAACAATTATTAAAATTCAAAAAAAA
>JAOOLH010000070.1 GCA_028408675.1 Prochlorococcus sp. AH-716-K03
AATTAAATCAGTTAAGAATTTTGATCCGGATCCAATTTGCCAAAAAAAACTAAGAGCTAATACCGAAACGAATCCTGGGATAATGAAACTTATACCGGATACCAATCCACCAAGATATCCATTAATTTTAAGACCTATATATATTGCTAATTGAGTAGATATTGGTCCTGGAAGTATTTGACATAATCCAATACCTTTTTCAAAAGATTGAGTTGAAATCAATTTTTTATTATTTATAAGTTCATCTTCGAATAAAGAAATATGAGCATACGGTCCTCCAAAACTTAAAATACCAATTTTCAGGAAAATTTTTGCAAGTTCAATTAAGGATATTTTTGCCATTTAAATATTCTAATTTCAAAAAATTAGTTTTTTATGGTGATGATAAGCTTTGTTTGATTGATGGTAATTTAAGACTCGAAATCCAAGATAATAATATTAGAAGTGATGAAAAATAAAGACAATATTGAAGACCAATACTCGGATTTCTTCCAATCATAAATAGTAAGCCAGATAGTAATGTTCCAACTAGTCTTCCAGCAGCATTTGCCATGTAATAGAAGCCAACATTTAAACTGACTTTTTCATTATCAGAGTAGGCCAAAATCATATAAGAATGTGTAGAGGAATTCATTGCAAAAACAAATCCAAAAATAGTAAGTCCTAAAATTATTGCTATCGATGGAGAACTTTCTCTCCATAATGCGACTCCTATCAAAGATGGTATTACCATTAATACGGCACTCCAAAATTGGATAGCTTTACGATCTGGACTTTCTTTCTGGCCCCATATCTTTCTAATTGCTGGAGCCGAAGCCTGAACAATTCCATAACCTATTACCCAGGCCCCAAGAAATAATCCTATTTCCATGTAGTCCCAACCAAAGGCCATATCTAGGAATACTGGAAGAGCTACAACAAACCAAACATCTCTTGCTCCAAAAAGAAAAAATCTTGCTGCTGAAAGAATATTTATTGCATTTGATTTTGAAAAAAGATCATTAAAAGCTGGTTTGGTTTTCATCTTGCCAATTTCTCCAGGCAAAATTAATGTCAATAAAAAGGCTAAGCAGAGTCCAAAACCCATAATTCCTACAGCATTATTGAATCCAAATAATTTATATAAAAGTCCACCTAAGAAAAAGCCAACTCCCTTAAGAGCATTTTTAGATCCAGTTAAAATAGCAACCCATTTAAAAAGTTGTTTTTGGCCAGTATCATTGCCATCATTTGTCTCTGGAACTACTGTCTTAACAGCACTTTTAGCACTCATTTTGTTTAAATCTTTTGCTATTCCACTAACTGCTTGAGCAACCATAACGTATGCGACACTAAAAATTACTGGCCAATCTTCCTTAACTGGAATAAGCATAAAAAGAGCAATGATTTGCAGAATAGTCCCAATCCATAAAGTAAGCCTTAATCCATATCTTGCTCCTATCCAGCCACCATAAAGATTAGTAATTATTCCAAAAAACTCATAAAAAAGGAAAAGTAAAGCAATTTGTAGAGTTGTGTAACCTAGCTCATGAAAGTGACCAACAACTAATAATCTTAATGCGCCGTCAGTAAGCGTGAACGCCCAATAGTTTGCTGTTACAACACTATATTGTTGAATATTAGATAACTTCATAAAGATATAAATTAAATCTCTTTTTTGATTACATATTCAGTAAGATCTGCAAGTCTGCAGCTGTAACCCCACTCGTTGTCATACCAAGCGTATATCTTTAATAAATTTGAATTAACAACCATCGTTGATAAACTATCAACTATTGAACTTCTAGAGTCATTTACATAATCTGCAGAAACTAAAGGTCTTTCTTCGTAGCCAAGAATTCCTTTTAAATAAGTTTCTGAAGCTTCCTTAAGTGCCAAATTTACTTGTTCAGTTGTCACTTCTTTATTTAATTCAAAAACTGCATCAGTTAAAGAACCATTAAGTAGAGGAACTCTCACTGCATGTCCATTTAATTTTCCTTTTAATTCTGGAAAGATCTCAGCGATAGCTTTAGCAGATCCAGTGGTAGTCGGTATTAAACTTTGCATACATCCCCTTGCTCTCCTCAAATCACTTTTATAAAAATCTACAGGAGCTTGAGTGTTCGTGACATCGTGAATAGTTGTAATAGCACCGTGTTTAATTGAAAAATTTTCATTAATTACCTTTACTATCGGAGCTAAACAATTTGTAGTGCAGGATGCTGCAGTTATTAATTTATGTTTGGAAGGGTCATAAAGACTTTGATTTATACCGTAAACAATATTAAGTGATTCAGCTCCTGCAACAATTCCTTTGACTGGACAAGCTACTATCACTCTTTTCATCCCTAGAGAATCAAAATAAGGATTTAGTTTGTCTGCCTTTTTAT
>JAOOLH010000007.1 GCA_028408675.1 Prochlorococcus sp. AH-716-K03
ACGGGTGCTCTGAATTGATTGATATAATTTTAAACTTTCTCCCAATAGGACCAATGCTCTTCGAGGAAGATACAATATGCGATCAACCCTTAGATAATTTATTAGCGGATTTAGTAAGAGAGCAAGTATTAATCAATACAAGGGAAGAAGTTCCCCATAGTGTCGCAGTAAAAATAGAAAAAATTAAGGAAATCAAAAGAGATAAGGGTAAAAAATTCACAGCTATTTTGGCTACAATTATTGTTGAGAGAACCAGTCAAAAGGGAATTCTAATTGGTAAAAAAGGTTCAATGTTAAAGACCATTGGTCAGACTGCAAGATCAAATATGAAGAAATTAATAAATGGTCCAGTACACTTGGAATTGTTTGTGAAAGTTGTTCCAAATTGGAGAAAAAAAGAATCAAAATTAATGGAACTCGGTTATGAGTTGGATTATTAAATCAGTATGATGAATTTTGATGTAATTACTTTATTTCCTAAAGCTTTTGAATTAATAAATAATTTAGGAGTTATTACAAGGGCTTTAGAGAAAAATCTGATAAATGTCAATTTACATGATTTGAGAGAATATGGAGAAGGTTCTTATAGGCAAGTTGATGATAAGCCTTATGGAGGAGGGGCAGGGATGGTTTTAAAACCAGAGCCGATCTATAAAGCTCATGATTCAATAATAAAATTACCAAATAAAAAAACTTTATTAATGACTCCCCAAGGTAAAGTCATGCAGCAGAAGGATCTTTTAAGGTGGTCTCCTTTGGATCAATTGATAATTATCTGTGGGCAATACGAAGGCTTTGATGAAAGAGTTAGATGCTTGGCTGATGAAGAGGTTTCTATAGGTGATTATGTACTTTCTGGAGGCGAGATTCCTGCCATGTCTATAATTAATGGATTAACAAGATTATTACCAGGAACCCTTGGAGACCCAAGCTCTTTAATAGATGAAAGTCATAATGCTCCCTTGTTGGAATATCCTCATTACACAAGACCTCTTACTTTTAAAGAAATGAAAGTACCAGATATTCTGGTTAGTGGTAATCATGAAGAGATAAAATTATGGCGAAAGCAGAAAATGTTAGAAAGAACATTGGATAGGAGAAATGACTTGATTTCTAATGAAGACTATAAAAAAGCACCAGAAAGTAAGAGAATAAATGAAGACTCAAATGAAGTTATGAAATTTCGTATAGGCAATGGATATGATATTCATAGATTAGTAGAGGGTAGGAACTTAATAATTGGAGGAGTTAAATTGAAGCATCCTGATAATTTAGGACTTGATGGGCATAGTGATGCTGACGTTCTTAGCCACTCAATAATGGATGCATTATTAGGAGCTCTATCTCTTGGAGATATTGGAAAATATTTTCCTCCATCTGATCAAAAATGGAAAAATGCTGATAGCTTATTTTTGTTATCAAAAGTTATTGAATTAATTAGAAAGCAAGGTTGGGAAGTTAATAATATTGATAGTGTTATCGTGGCTGAGAGACCAAAAATAAAACCGCATGTAGAGGTAATGAAAAATAATATTTCTAATACCTTAAAGATCGATGGTAGTTTTATAGGGATAAAGGCTACTACAAATGAAAAATTGGGGCCTGAGGGAAGAGAGGAAGGTATAAGCTGTCATTCAGTAGTATTGCTTGAGAAAAAAGAATGAAAATTAATTTGAAAATTAAAAAAAAAATACAAAGCTTTTCTTTATTATTAGTTTGTTTATTCGGATTACTTTTTCAAAGTAATTCTCAAATTCTTAATGCTCTTCCTATGGATAAATATCAAAGTGAACTTGTGACAGAAGAATTGAGACTTGAAATCCCTTCTAAGTATAAAGATGTATGGCTAAAGGCCGAAAAAGAAGTTTGGGAACCTTGGTTGTCTATTCAAGATGGTTATTTGGGAAGAAAAATATTTTGGGATAAAGAAAAAGAAGAAGCCTTGATTCTGGTTAATTGGAAAAATAAAAGATTATGGAAAAGCATATCAATAAAGGAAGTTAATGTAATTCAAGAAAAATTTGAAGTAAATGTCAAAACTTCTTTAAATTTGAATGTAAATCCTTTTAAACTGATTTACGAAGGAGAATTGGCTGAACAAATATGAATTTAGATATTAGGTTTGATTTCGGAAGACGAGAGAGAATTGGACTTATTGAAGCGATTTGGGGTGAAGATAAAACTATAGATCAGTTAAAGAGAGTGTCTGAAAAAGTCTTAGAAAAAAAAGAAGTAGTTTTTATTACGCGTATTGATAAAGAAAAAGCTACACATCTACTAGAAATATATAAGGATGGAAGATTTATTGAAGAAGCGAATTGCTTCATAATTGGTGAAAATTTTAATAAATTCTCGACAGATAAAAAAGTAGCAATAATCTCAGGTGGCTCTAGTGATTTATCTGTAACACTTGAAGCGAAATTATCTCTAGAAATCTATGGAGTGAGCTGTCAATCTTTTATAGATGTAGGAGTAGCAGGAATTCATCGTTTATTCAGTGAAATAGAGGAAATTAATAAATACGATGTTCTTATAGTTTGTGCAGGAATGGAAGGAGCTCTAGCAACTGTTATTGGAGGATTATTACCTCAACCTATAATTGCAGTGCCAGTTTCTGTAGGATACGGAGTTAGTAAGAATGGAGAAACTGCTTTAAATAGTATGTTATCAAGTTGTGCTCCAGGGATTTCGGTTATGAATATAGATAATGGTTATGGAGCCGCAATGGCTGCGCTAAGAATTATAAAAAGGATTTCCTAAATGTTAATTATTTTTTTTCGATTTCTAATAGATTTTCTATCCATAAATTGAGTTGTTTAGAAAGTATTCCTTTTTCTTTCATTTTAATAGCCTTAACTACAACTTGAGTATTTACCCACTCTGGATATCTTTTGGTCATTTATTTTTATTCAGTAATTATAATTTGATATAAATTTCTCTAAAAACAAGCTCTAAGTAACAAAATTAATTTATTATGTTCGATTTGCTACCTAGTCTTGATAATTCTGAAGAGGTATCATCACCTTCTACATTTTTAAGTCTTTCTATTAATTCGGATAAATCTTTTTGGAGGAAAATATTTTCCAATATCTCCAAGAGATAGAGCTCCTAATAATGCATCCATTATTGAGTGGCTAAGAACGTCAGCATCACTATGCCCATCAAGTCCTAAATTATCAGGATGCTTCAATTTAACTCCTCCAATTATTAAGTTCCTACCCTCTACTAATCTATGAATATCATATCCATTGCCTATACGAAATTTCATAACTTCATTTGAGTCTTCATTTATTCTCTTACTTTCTGGTGCTTTTTTATAGTCTTCATTAGAAATCAAGTCATTTCTCCTATCCAATGTTCTTTCTAACATTTTCTGCTTTCGCCATAATTTTATCTCTTCATGATTACCACTAACCAGAATATCTGGTACTTTCATTTCTTTAAAAGTAAGAGGTCTTGTGTAATGAGGATATTCCAACAAGGGAGCATTATGACTTTCATCTATTAAAGAGCTTGGGTCTCCAAGGGTTCCTGGTAATAATCTTGTTAATCCATTAATTATAGACATGGCAGGAATCTCGCCTCCAGAAAGTACATAATCACCTATAGAAACCTCTTCATCAGCCAAGCATCTAACTCTTTCATCAAAGCCTTCGTATTGCCCACAGATAATTATCAATTGATCCAAAGGAGACCACCTTAAAAGATCCTTCTGCTGCATGACTTTACCTTGGGGAGTCATTAATAAAGTTTTTTTATTTGGTAATTTTATTATTGAATCATGAGCTTTATAGATCGGCTCTGGTTTTAAAACCATCCCTGCCCCTCCTCCATAAGGCTTATCATCAACTTGCCTATAAGAACCTTCTCCATATTCTCTCAAATCATGTAAATTGACATTTATCAGATTTTTCTCTAAAGCCCTTGTAATAACTCCTAAATTATTTATTAATTCAAAAGCTTTAGGAAATAAAGTAATTACATCAAAATTCATCATACTGATTTAATAATCCAACTCATAACCGAGTTCCATTAATTTTGATTCTTTTTTTCTCCAATTTGGAACAACTTTCACAAACAATTCCAAGTGTACTGGACCATTTATTAATTTCTTCATATTTGATCTTGCAGTCTGACCAATGGTCTTTAACATTGAACCTTTTTTACCAATTAGAATTCCCTTTTGACTGGTTCTCTCAACAATAATTGTAGCCAAAATAGCTGTGAATTTTTTACCCTTATCTCTTTTGATTTCCTTAATTTTTTCTATTTTTACTGCGACACTATGGGGAACTTCTTCCCTTGTATTGATTAATACTTGCTCTCTTACTAAATCCGCTAATAAATTATCTAAGGGTTGATCGCATATTGTATCTTCCTCGAAGAGCATTGGTCCTATTGGGAGAAAGTTTAAAATTATATCAATCAATTCAGAGCACCCGTCTCCTTCAGATGCACTTACAATTTGAAAATTTTTACTAATTCCAAAAACTTTTCTATATTGATCTAATCTTAGATTCTTGAATTCCTTATTCACTAAATAATAAATTCAGTTTTATTTTCAACTAAAAAATCTTTTATATATTCATCCCCTTTCCCAGGTTCAACACTTGAATCGAGAACTAAAACAACCATATCTACGCCATTTATTGCTGATTTAGCATTTTTTACAAGTATTTCGCCTAGAAGATGATGAGGTTTATGAACTCCAGGCGTATCTACAAAAATTATTTGTCCAAATTTTGTTGTAAGTATTCCTTTTAATTTATTTCTAGTAGTCTGCGCCACAGGAGAAGTAATTGTTATTTTCTCTCCAATTAACTTGTTTATTAAAGTAGATTTCCCTACATTAGGCCTTCCTAGTAAAGTTACGAAACCAGATTTATAATTAGTCAAAAGTCTTTTAAAATATCCATAATAAAATTCTGATCAAAAATGAAAAAAAAAACCATAAATACACAAGAAACTTCTTTTAATCAGGCAATAAATATATCTGCTCTATGGTGTAAAGAATGGGGAGAAGATCTGTTAAGTGAAGAAGTTTTGGCTGATAGAGTCGCAGAACTAATTAAAACAAAAAATGGATTGAGAGGTTTTTTTGCGTATGCATTATCTGATCAAGATTGTTATTTATTAGATAAACTTCCATTCTCATTTGTTTTCAAACTTCAAGAGGCTGGAAATGATGTGGTAGAAATAGTAATTAAAAATCTAATTATGAGCTCTGCCCAAATAATAGTTCATGAAAGTAATAATAATCTTGAATATAAATCTAATTCGGAAAATATTTCAGAGAGATGTAAAAACATTTTGCGAGTTTTAGAAACGAAGTCTGTTACTAAAAATATTAATCAAATAATGAATGATTTAGATAATCTTGGAAATAGCTTCGATAATTCAAAAAAATATAATGATAAGCAAAAGGAATTTATAAAGAATCAAATTCTCGATATTCCACAATAAAAAAAAAGTAGATAGGATCTACTTTTTTCAAAAAATAAGTTAAATTGAATTTATTTTTAATTTCTTCTTCCACCGCCCTGAAGAGCAATCATCAATCTTAAAATAAATACAAATAGATTTATATAAGTTAGGTACATACCTAAAGCTCCCGCAAGATATTGATCATCACTATACCTTCTTGGCATTGTGTAGAAATCTAAGAAAGACATCGCAACGAATAAAACCGTTCCAAATCCTGCAATCATAAGTTCAAGACCTGAACCTCCAAAAACACCTGGAGCAAAGAATCCTCCAATCAATTGAACAAACATTGCTATCAACAAACCAATTAAGCCAAGTCCAACAACTCCGCTAAGAGCTTGTCCAACACTATCGCTCATTCTTTGACCTGTATAAGAAGCTATGACAAAAGTAATACCTGTGGCCAGTGCTGCTGTCCCAACAGATCCAATGCCAATTGTTCCAATTGCCAAAGCTACTATTCCACTTAGCGTAAATCCGGTTAATAAACTGAATCCAGTTAATAAAGGAAGAGCTTTTGCATTATTAGCATTGTTAGCAGCACTTGTTGCTACGAAAAATAAAACCAATTCAGCTATTAAAGCAACAATAGAGAGAGGTTGAAATAGTGCAGGGTTTGTTGCTATCAGTGAGACACCTGCTAATACTCCTAAAGAAGTTAAAACCATTCCTCCACCTACATAAGGAAGAGCTTTTTGTACTACATTTGGTCCAACGATAGCGCTAGTTTGTGCATCGCGAATAGCTTGATTAAAATTACTACTTGCTGGCATTTTTATACCTTTTTAATTATCTTTATTCTACCTAATTTTTTATTTTTCAGTGTACGGTTCACCCAAGTAATATTTTATTTATAAGCCTCAATAATTTTCTGAACTAAAGGGTGTCGAACTACATCATCAACAGTTAAATAACAAAACTTTATTCCTTCAGTATTAGAAAATATTTTTGATGCCTCCACCAAACCACTTAACTGATCATTTTTTAAATCAATTTGAGTAATATCACCATTAACAACCATCTTTGATCTTTCCCCTAATCTAGTCAAAAACATTCTCATTTGAGAAGTTGTAGTATTTTGTGCTTCATCTAAAATAACCAAAGAATTATCCAATGTTCTTCCTCTCATAAATGCTAGCGGTGCTACTTCAATAATACCTTTATCAATTAATGAATTTGTTTTATCGATTCCAAAAATACTATTTAGAGAATCAAACAAAGGTCGTAAGTATGGATCAACTTTTTGCTGCAAATCTCCGGGAAGAAATCCTAAATTTTCACCAGCCTCTACCGCTGGTCTTGTTAAAACAATTTTTTCGATTTTTTTCTCATTTAATAATCTGGCGGCACAAACAGTTGCTAAAAATGTTTTACCCGTACCTGCTGGACCAATAGCGAAAGTTAAATCAAAGTTCTCAATAGATTCAACATATTCTTTTTGCCGTATAGTTCTAGGTCTTAAATATCTCCCTTCTTTTGAACGAGCTAGAATCTTTTTTCCAAGGGCAGCATGAGAAGAAGATTCTCCCATATTTAAGGAACTTAGAGCAGCCTTAAGATCCACTTCTGGGACTTCTAATCCTTGTTCCCAAATTGGTCTTGTCAGCTCTACCAATGCAGATGCCCTTTCAAGTTTAGGGATTACTCCATTCATTTCAAGTTGTAGACCTCTAATAGTTAAGGAGACACCCGTAAGAGATTCAAATTTTTTTAAAAAAGAATTTCCGGGACCAGATAACGCAGTTGCAGCATCAGAACTTGGCAAATCTATAGTGAAGTGACCAGTTTTGGAAACTTCTTTCATCTATTTAACGTGTGTAAAAATAAATTTAACAACTTTTAGCTTTCAGCTTCTTTACTATCGGTTTCAGCTTCTTTACTCTTGGCCTTTGCAATCTTTTCTTTCTCCAATTTAGCCTTACCAATAGCAATAGAGGGTCTAACTTTCTTTTCTAATAATCCACCCTTTTCTAGTAAAGTTCTTACAACATCGGTAGGTTGTGCTCCCTGTGTAAGCCTGATTCTTAATGCTTCTGTATCAAGCCTAGTTTCTTTAGTTCTTGGATTGTAAAAACCTAATTCTTGAAGAGGTCTTCCATCTCTTCTGGAAGTACTATTGCATGCAACAATTCTGAAACTTGCTTCTTTTTTCTTTCCAAAGCGCTTAAGGCGCAATTTAATCATCTTAAATAATATATTTTATTCAATAGTATCATTTGAAGGTAGCTATTTAAAATTATAAATCCCCAAAACCTTTTTTCCTTTTATTAGATTTTGGTTTTTTAAATGATTTATTACCATTTCCTCCACCCATTCCTGGCATTCCTCCCATTCCTGGCATTCCTCCCATTCCTGGCATTCCTCCCATTCCTGGCATTCCGCCCATCCCAGGCATTCCGCCCATCCCAGGCATTCCACCGTTTGACATTTGTTTCATGAAACCTCTCATTCTTTGAAAATCAGCAAGTACTTTATCAACATCTTTTGCTTTATATCCACTACCTTGAGCAATCCTTTGTCTTCTAGATGGTTGAGCAGCAAGAACCTCTGGTTTTTGCTTTTCTTCTAAAGTCATTGAAGAGATCATTGATTCAATTTTTTTTAATTGTTCTTCGCCATTTTTTATCATCCCATCATCAATTTTATTCATCCCTGGTATTAATTTAATTAATCCTCCAAGGGAACCCATTCTCTTCATTAATCTCATTTGCTTAACAAAATCATTAAAATCGAATGTTGCCTCTTGAAGTTTCTTTTGCATTACTTCTGCATCAGCGAGCTCAACTTCTTTTTGTGCCTTTTCAACGAGTGTTAAAACGTCTCCCATACCAAGAATTCGGCTTGCCATTCTCTCAGGATGGAATGGCTGCAATGCTTCTATCTTTTCACCTGTTCCTATAAATTTTATTGGCTTTCCACTTATTTTCCTTATTGAAAGAGCAGCTCCACCTCTTGAATCTCCATCCAACTTAGTTAGTATTGCTCCTGATATTCCCACTTTTTCATGAAATGACTTCGTCAAATCAGCCGCCTCTTGTCCAATCATAGAATCTACAACCAGTAAAACTTCATCAGGTTTTGTAACTTCTTTTATACGAACCATTTCATTCATCATTGATTCATCTATTTGCAATCTTCCTGCAGTATCAACTATTAAGGTGTCAACATTATTTTCATTGGCATAACTTAAAGCATCTTTTGCTATTTCTTCAGGCTTACTATTTTTTCCTTTTGCAGAGAAAACTTCTAAATCATACTGATTACCAATTGTCTTAAGTTGTTCCACAGCTGCAGGTCTATAAATGTCAGCTGCCACCAATAAAACCTTTTTTTCTTTTTCCTTCAAATAAAGTCCTAACTTACCTGTTGCGGTTGTTTTTCCAGCGCCTTGCAAACCTGCCATCAAAATAACTGTAGGTGGTGTTTCCTTTTCGTTTAATGGAGAATTCTCATTTCCCATAATATTTATTAATTCCTTGTTAACTACTTCTATAAATTTCTGTCCAGGATTGACACCTCTTACGACTTCTTCTCCAATTGCTTTATCTTTTACTTCTGTAACAAATTCTTTTACCACAGATAAACTTACATCTGCATCTAATAATGCTTTTTTAACTTCCTTTAAAGCATCATTAATATTATTATCGCTAATTTTAGCTTCACCTCTTAAACCCTTTACAGCGTCTTCAAAGCGTGATGAGAGTTCATCAAACATTTTTTACAGTTATTTTTTAATATTATAGATGATACTAAAAAGTAATCCTAAGCTCCGCTTATATAGTCAACTAACTTCCATGAGTTATTAGAGAAACCTAAAATATATTTAACTTTTAGAAAAGGGGAAAAAGTTGTTTCATTAATTAATTCTCCATCTATTTTTAATATTTTTTCTGTATACTTTAAGTCCACTGAAACCGATATTCTGGATGCCGTTTGAGTTAAAAATACTATATTTTCAATATTAGTATTGATATTTTTGTATATGCCTTTTTGAATATCAAGCTGTCTTTCCTTAGTTAATCTATTAATCAAATCATTTTGAACTATCTTTGATAAATTAATTTGACCTCTTCCTGCTAGGAAATTACTTTTGTTGACAAGCCATGAATTTATTAAATATTTAATTTGTTCTAAGGAGGGAGAGGCAGTTGTTAATTCTTCTCCCAAAAAAGAAGTTTCGTTTATTTTATCTGAGAAAGTAATATTTGATTTTTCAAGATCTTTTTTTTTATCATTCAGATTTGAATCTTCATTAGGGACTTTATTATCTTTATTTATTAATGCCGAATTATCAATAATTTCTAAATCTTGCAGAGGTTTCTTGAAATTTTTTCTTAAAAGTTCTACCCCTATACCAAAAGAAAACAAAATCAAAAAAGCATAGAAATATATGAGGTAGGGACTTTTATAAAAAATTTGATTTTTCTCTAACACTTCTCCAAAAATGAATTTTAATTCTGCAATTTTTTCAATTGCAAAATTATAAAGTTCTAATGATTTGTTTTTGATAATCTCATCTGTATAAATATTTTCTTTAATTACTTGTTTTTCATCTTTCTTTATTCCCCCTGGGAAAGGTAGACGTCGTTCTTCAAAATTATCCTCATTTATTTCAGGATCGAGACTTAAATCTTTTAGAGATTCTTTAGCATTAGATTCTGGTTGGTTTTGAAAGTTTGATGTTAATATCGTTCTATTTTGTTTCCTTTCTAATTGTTCAATAAATTCTTGGATTTCCCTATCTTGAAACCAAGAATCTAAATCTATTTCTTTTAAATCAATATCCCGATAACCAACCAAAACATCATTTTCTAACCAATTTTTACAAAAAAGACAAATTGCTTCTAATTTTTCTCCAGGATAATTATTTAACCAATCTCTTAACTTCTCATCTGAACTACTTAAAAACCTTGCTGAGCATTGCTCAACATCTGCCAAAAGCAAATCTAGGCAGCCTATTAATGGCATTGAGTCTAAACCTGATAAGTTCAGTTTTTTTAATATTTTTCGAGCTTCGAATAATTTCTCAGGTTTTCTACTTGCAAAACCATTTGCTGTTAAAGATAAAAAAGCTAAGAATCCTGCTTCACCTGAACCCCTTTTTTGTAATCCTAAAAATAAGTCTATCTGCTCCTGAAGAGTCAATAATGGCTTTATTTGTTGGAAGAAAGATTCAAATTCTTGCTGATTAAGAAATTTATTATATTCTGATTTATTATTCCCTTCTAATCCACCTCTTTTGATTATTAAATTTTCCAACAAACTTAAACCTTTTTTATGTGATTCATATTCTTTTAAATCTCTACTTAACAAATCAAGAATTCGATAAGGGAGAAGAGAAGCTAAGTCCTCCTCAAGATTTTTTCTCAATTCCACTAGCTTGCCCATCCTTTGAAGAACCTGTATTCCTTCTTGCAAAAAATCTGCTGCATTTGAATAAGATCTTTGCTCTTGCTCTTGGATTGCTGCATCTCTGGATGTTAAAGCAGCTAACAAAGTAAGATCTGATTCTCTACTACTACCTAAAGCAGGAGTTTGAGGAGGCTGCAATGCTTTTCTTGTTATTTTGAATGCCTCTTTAGGAGATCCTGATTCCCAAAGAAGAATCAGTCCAGCCACCTCTCTATTCGAAGACAAATCTAAACCTGAAACTCCATCTAGTAATAAATTCTCGTATTCTCGTCTACTATCTGGATCCGAAAGCAAATCCGCAGTGAGGCGAAGCAATTCAGATCTTTGAGTTAAAACTTCGTATGTAAATCCATCATCAGGGGTTTTATCCAAACGCAATTGAAAAGCTCTTAATATTTCCTCAGATGTTGCTGAGGGGCTTACGCCTATTAAACGAAAGTGGTCTAATGGAAGTTCCAAACAAGTATCCTATTGAAAATCCTTTAGATGAATCTTATCAATTTATAATTTTTTTTCATAAGGTATTTGAGAGTTATTAAAAAAAAACATGAAAATAGACCATTGAAGCTTAGAATGTTAACGAATCAAAACTTCATTAAGGTATTTTCTTGGAAACGCACGTAGAGAGAATTTCAAATCTTCAGGACTTTAAAAAAGCTAAGTTAGATCGTGAAACCGGATTACTTCTTTATGAAGATATGACGCTTGGTAGAAGATTTGAAGATAAATGTGCTGAAATGTATTACCGAGGCAAGATGTTTGGATTCGTACACCTTTATAACGGCCAAGAAGCAATCAGCACTGGTGTGATCGGTGCAATGAAAAGAAAGCATGACTGGTTTTGTAGTACCTACCGCGATCATGTTCATGCACTTAGTGCAGGTGTTCCATCTTTTGAAGTAATGAGCGAATTGTTCGGTAAAGCCACAGGATGCAGTAAAGGCAGAGGCGGTTCTATGCATTTGTTCTCAAAAGAACATCATCTATTAGGAGGATATGCATTTATTGGAGAGGGTATTCCAGTTGCGTTGGGATCAGCTTATTCAAGTAAATACAAAAAGGAGGTTAAAGGTGACAGCCAAAGCGACTCAGTAACAGCAGCGTTCTTTGGTGATGGAACTTGTAATAACGGACAATTCTTTGAATGTTTGAATATGGCTCAATTATGGAAATTACCAATAATTTTTGTTGTTGAAAATAACAAATGGGCTATAGGTATGGCTCATGACAGAGCAACAAGTAACACAGAGATATGGAGGAAAGCATCAGCTTTCGGGATGCATGGGGAAGAAGTTGATGGGATGGATGTATTAGCAGTAAGGGGAGCTGCTCAAAGAGCTGTTGCAAGAGCAAGGTCAGGAGAGGGTCCCACTTTACTCGAATGTTTAACTTACAGATTTAGAGGTCATTCTTTAGCTGATCCTGATGAATTAAGAGCTGAAGAAGAAAAAGAATTTTGGGCTAAGAGGGATCCAATTAAGAAATTAGCAAAACAAATGATAGAGGGGGATTTTGCTAGAGAAGAGGAATTAAAGAGTATAGAAAAGAAAATAGATTTAGAAATCTCTGAATCTGTTAAAAATGCATTAGATGCTCCTGAACCTCCTTCTAATGAATTAACTAAATATATTTGGGCTGAAGATTAATTAAATCCCACTAGGTAATTTTCTAGTTAAATTTCTTAATTTCCTGAGAGCCTTTAATTCAACCTGTCTTACTCTTTCTCTTGAGACCTCTAGCAATCTTCCAATTTCTGCAAGGGTATGTCTCTCATTTCCATCCAATCCAAATCTTAGCTTCAAAACATGTTGTTCTTGTTCGCTTAAATGACTAAGCCATTTCCCCAACTGCTCTTGATGCATTTTTTGCTCAACCAGGTCTAAAGGCTCTTCATTGTTACTATCTGCAATAAGATCTCCCAAGAAACTCCTGCCATCATCTCCATTTACGGGTGCATCAAGACTACTTGTAGATAGAGCTTGCCTTAATACAGAATCAAGTTCTTCTACATCTATTTCCATAGCTTCCGCAATTTCAATTCTACTTGGCATTGCTCCGAGTTTATGAGCCAATTCTCTACTCACTTTTCTAATGGTAGCTAATCTTTCACTTAAATGAACTGGTAAACGAATAGTTCTGGATTGACATGCAATCGCCCTAGTCATACTTTGGCGGATCCACCAAAAGGCATATGTAGAAAATTTATAACCTCTTGTAGGATCGAATTTTTCAACTGCTCTCTCTAAACCTAGAGAACCTTCTTGGACTAAATCTAAAAGTTCTAATCCCTTTCCTTGATATTTTTTTGCAACACTTACTACTAACCTTAAATTTGCCTTCATCATTCTCTCTTTTGCTCTTCTACCTATTTTTATAGTTCTTTTTTCTTGAAGAGAAAATTCTTTTGTTTTTTCGTTTAATTGACCATCTTCAGTAAGAAGCATCATTTTTTGGACTTGATTACCCAATTCAATTTCCTCAGCAGGAGTTAATAAAGGTACACGACCGATGTTGGAAAGATACCAACTTATCGGATCATTACCTCTTCTTTTTTGGGGTTCAGTTGTTGCTGATACTGATGAAGCCATTTTTATACCTAAATTGAGGTATTAAAACTGTCCTATACTTTTATGGAAAAACCCGATTACTTAATACCTGCTTCAGATTTCAGGTATAAATTGTATAGTTATGTGTTAAAAGCTATAAAAAACTCCCAATAATTGTTTCTTTCATGACATTAGCCTCGCTTTTGTTTTTCTTATTAATTTAGACAACTCATCTCCTATCATGAAAGGATTTGAACCTTTTTTACACTTTGACGCAGCAAAAGAGTGTAAAAAAACCTGTTTTGCTAAAGATTCAGTCTTAATGTAATCTCCCAAATAAGATAACTCTATGGCTGAACATCCACCAATAAATCCAGATAAAAGATCTCCTAACCCGGCTCTTGCAGTCTCAGGATCAGTTCCAGAAAGTTGCCATGCCTTTTCTTTATTGGCAATAACACTATTTGCTCCCTTCAATAAAATACTGATATCAAATTCTTTAGCAGCTTTTATAGCTAGTTCAACTTGGTTAGTACAATCAATCTCAGGGAACAACCTCATAAATTCTTTATTATGAGGAGTAATCCAAGTTTCAAACTTTCTTTTTAAGAAGAATTTATTTCCCAAATTCGATTTAGAAATTCTATTAAGTGCATCCGCATCAAGAATTAATAAACATTTTAAATCTAATAAGTACTCTGTTGATTTTTCCCAATCATCGCAATTTAAGCCAATTCCAGGGCCAATAACTATTGAATCATAAGAAGATGGATCAATATTCTTTAAGGCATCTAATAAAATTGAATTTCCATTCGGATCACAATTAAGTTTTCCTTTTAAAACGACTTCTGGTTGAACTTGCCAAATAGATTTCGCAACTAAATCAGGTAGAATTGCTGATACAAGTCCTGCCCCGCTTGAAATAGCACCTTTTATTGCTAAATGTGCGGCTCCGGGATATTTTTCACTTCCCGCAATTATTAGTGTTCGGCCTCTTTTATACTTACCATGATTTGTTGGTAATAAAGGCAGATTTATAGTTTTTAAATCTTTATAAGTAATTTTTAAAATCTTACTTTCTAATTTATTTAATTGATTTCTAGATATACCTATATCTATGTGATGTAATTCGCCAACATAAGGCAATGCAGTATCTTGTAATAATCCAATCTTATTAAGTCCTACTACTAAATTGAAGTGAGCCTTTACAGCATTTTTAGAGAAGGGTTTCCCTGAATTAGGACATAAACCCGTGGGAACATCTATGCTTACTATCTTGCCAGATTTCTTATCAAATTTATTATTAAATAATTCTATTAATTCTTCATCAACTTTACTTTTTTGATTATTCCCAAAAACAGCATCAATCCATAAATGTTTCCCCTCAGGATTAGGCGGTTTTACTAATTTTTCTACTCCAAGAGATGTAAGATAATTTACATAATTAATTGTTAATGTTTTTTTTAAAGGGAATGGGCACCATAATTTAATTAAACATCCCTTTAAAAAAAGCTCTTTAGCAATTACTGCCCCATCCCCACCATTATGTCCAGGACCTACTAAAACTACTACTCCCTCCTTTAAGAGAGATTTTCTTTTCAAAAGCCATTTAGATATTTGAATACCAACCTTTTCCATCAATGCCTCTTGAGGCATTCCCTTAGAAAACATTTCATTCTCTAAATCCAACATTTGCTTTGAATAAACAACTAGATGTTTAGAGTCAATTGCTGGCCATCCAATTTCTTTCATAATTAGTTCAAATCTATTTAAAACTGTTCAAAATTTTTTCGAATTCCATGTTAAAGACTTTAAAGGATAAAAAATTAGAGAAATATTCCTCTATCAATAATAAATCCAAACAACAAAAACATATTATTGTTGGTCTTTCAGGAGGAGTAGATAGTTCTCTATCAGCAGCCCTTCTTATAGAAGATGGTTGGAAAGTTGAAGGCCTAACTCTTTGGTTAATGAAAGGAGAGGGCTCTTGTTGTTCTGAAGGATTAGTTGACGCGGCAGGTCTTTGTGAAGATTTAGGAATTAATCATAATATATTAGATTCAAGATTAATTTTTGAGAGAGAGGTAATCAAAAAGACTACTGAGGGATATGAATCTGGCTTCACTCCACTTCCATGCTCGATGTGCAATAAAAATGTCAAATTTGAAGAAATGCTCAATTTTGTTAATAAACAAAAAGAGTTTACATATATTGCGACTGGTCATTACGCAAGGGTTAAAAAAAGTTCTTGCGTGAATATTAAAAACTATGAAAATTTCCAATTCAAGGATTTCTTACTTTTAAGGGGGGCTGATTTAAATAAAGATCAGAGTTATTTTCTTTATAGTCTTTCCCAAGAGGTATTAAGCAGATTAATACTACCGCTTGGAGATCTTAAAAAGGAAGATACAAGAAAAGAAGCCTTAAGACTAGGCCTTAGAACAGCAAAAAAACCAGAGAGTCAGGATCTATGTCTAGTTGAACATTATGGATCTATGCAAAAATTCATTGATAATCATATTGAAACTAAGGAGGGGGAAATTAAGCATATTAATGGAGAAATTCTTGGCACTCACCATGGGATTCAACATTTCACAATTGGTCAAAGAAAAGGTTTGGGTATTGCCTGGCCAGAGCCTTTATACGTGGAAAGTTTAGATAGAGAAAAAAATATAGTTTATGTCGCGAATAAAAATGACCTTTTTAAAAGAGAGGCCATAGTAAAAGAAGTTAACTGGGTTTCAATTGAAGCGCCTTTAAAAGAAATAGAAGTAGAAGCACAAATAAGATATAGGAGTGAACCCGTAAAAGGAATCTTAGTTCCTGTTATAAATGAAGAAAACATAACTAAAACATTTAGATTAATTTTCGAAGATAACCAAAGCTCTGTCACTCCTGGTCAAGCTGCAGTTTTTTATAAAGATGAAATTTTATTAGGAGGCGGATTGATTAGTTAATTTCCCAAAAAATAAATTTAATCCTAATAAAACCAAAAAAGACAACAATAAAGGGATTTCCCCATACTTTGTGTAGAAAGTTTTTTCATTAGAAAAATTAGGATTAACAACTTTATTTTGCTCAGTATTAGGATCAAATAGCTTTATTACTTTCCCATCTTCACTTATTAAGCCTGAGGGACCAGTATTTGCAACAATCACATTATCTTTTTTATTTTCTATACTTCTTACTCTGGCCAAAGATAGGAATTGATTATGAAGCTTAGTTGGATAAGGATCTAAGTTAGCTACTGAAATTATTAGTTCTGCACCACGGTTGATAGCATTTCTTATTTTAAATCCATCACTAATTTCGTAACAAATTGCTATCGCAAGTGGCGGAGTAAATTTCCATTCAAAAAATCTTGAATTCGATCCTGGTTGAATACCTCCCACTGCCGATAGCCCTCTTGAAAAGATATTTAAGAATTCTGGAATTTTCTCTCCAAAGGGAACAAGTCTATATTTATCAATAAAAAATGAATAAGTTTTATCGCCAATTTGATATCCAAGCAAGGAACTTCTTTGGCCATTTTTAGAGTTTCTAAAACCTCCTGCCAACATCCTAATCTTACTTTTGAAAGCTAAATTGAAATTATTATTCAAAGTTCCTTCAGGTGTAATTATGAGTTTTGCTTTATTTAATAGAGCAATTTTTTGTACATTAATCAACTTTTCATTTATAAGTTGATTATTAAAGTTCATTTTTTCTCTTGTGGGCATATTAGTTTGCCATAGAGCTACTGGATAATCATTATTTCTATTAATTGGGGTTTTTAAACCACCTAGGAAATGTAAAATTATGATAATCAAAAGCCCAAAAAGGAACGTTTTTTTTAAATTATATTTTCTTTTCCATTTCTCATGAATTAGGTATATCCAAAAACCTATAGTTAATTGAACTACACATAAACCACTTGCACCAATCCATTTTGCCAAACCCGCAAGATACATATCTCCAGGAACTATTCCTTCTCCTAAACCTATCCAAAAGAGAGGCGTTTGGGAAAGAATGAATTCACTTAAACCCCAGACAAACGATAACAATAAAACTTTTGTAGTTAATGATAAAAAGTTCATTTTACAAATATCTTTTTTGGTGAGAATTATTTTTACTAAAAGACCCCACAGATAAACCAATATTCCTCCTATCAAAGAGCAACTTAATAAGATTGAAATGGAGATTATTAAACTTGATATCCAAGAGAAACCTAACCAAGTTAATGGGTGAAGTTCATAAAGCCAAGAATGACTTAATAAAATAAAGAAAAATCCCCAAAGAAAGTTTGCTAATTTTTTATCACTTCTACTCCATAAAATAAATAAGGATGTTGGCATAAAAAACAACCACAAATGACTTGATACGGAAATTCCTCCCAAGATGCCTCCCAAGCAAGGGTAAAAATATTTATTAAATTTCTTATTTTGAGTGTTAATCAACAATATAAATTTTCTAAATTAATTCTTTTAAAAACATAAATTATTGTACCTTTTTCTGTAGTATTAAGTGTAGTAACTTTTTAAATTTAAGTGAAAGAAGTTTTAATTAGTTTTACAATCTTTGTATTTTGCATTTCATTAACTCTTTTTAGTCAATTCAATTCCCCTCAAGTTGTTAATGCAGCTGAATCAAAAACTGAGATAGTAAATAAAACACCTATTAAAAAATCATCTAATGTTTCAAATACCAATATATTTGAACTAGATCCATCAGATCCAAACCCAATACTTTTCGCTATGGCAGAAGAAACACAAGAAGAAAGCAATTCTAGAACTACAGATAGTGGTTTGATTATTGTAGATATAGTCAAGGGAGAGGGAGATGAAGCCAACTCTGGACAAACAGTTTCTGTAAACTACACTGGAACACTTGAAGATGGAACCCAATTTGATACTAGTATTGGTAGGGGGCCATTTAGTTTCCCTTTAGGTGCAGGGAGAGTAATCAAGGGTTGGGATGAAGGAGTAGCAGGAATGAAAGTTGGAGGAAAAAGAAAATTAACAATCCCTCCTGAGCTTGGGTATGGATCAAGAGGAGCAGGAAATGTAATTCCTGCAAATGCAACTTTGATTTTTGAAGTGGAACTATTAAAAGTCAATTAAAGTAAGAAATAACCTCTAAGACTTTTCAATTTAGTTAATCTACAAGTAAGATATATTCAAATATTAAAAAACGAATGTTAACTAAATTAATCAATTCTCTTTTAAATAAAAATTCCACAATCAAAGTTCATGCTCACTGTGACGGCCCTTGTGGTGTTTACGACCCGGCCTCTACAAGAGTAGCTGCTGAAGCCGTATTAGCAATGACAAAGAAGCTTATTGCTCTTACTCCCCCTTCAAATGTTGATTCAGAAGATTGGGCTGCTTACAGCAATACTTTTTCTAGATTTGTGGCAGTTAAAGAAGAACAGGCTAAAGAAACTAAAAAAGAAATTCTAATCTTATGGACCGATTATTTTAAACCAGTTCACTTAGAAACATATCCAGATCTACATGAAACAATCTGGAAAGCAGCTAAATTATGTAGTGCTTGCAAAGTAAATATTGATCTAGCTCAAGCAGAAGAATTAATGAATTATGTAGAAAAAATACACAACATCTTCTGGGAGTCAAAAGGCAGAAGTGATACTTTTGTAAAAGCTAGTTAATCAATTATTTTTAAAATTTTTTACGATTTAATTGCATTTTTTTTTGGATTGAGAAAAGCCGCCATTGTTTGCGGAAATTCTATGCAGCCTACGTTAAAAGAAAGTGACATAGTTTTTTTCAAAAAATATATCAAAAACAAATCACTTTTGAAAGTTGGTCAAATAGTAATCTTCTATCATCCTCTTAAAAATATCAGGTTAATCAAAAGAGTAAAAAATATTTATAAAAATAGTATTGAAGTTTTTGGGGATAATATTGAAAATAGTGATGGCAGTAATAAATTTGGATTAATTAATAACGAAAAAGTAATTGGAATAGTTACTTCTAAAATTCAAAAAATTTTCTAAGTTAAAAAAAGAGCAGTACTTTTTTGGACCCAAAATAAGCCCATAGAAAAAGATAAACCCCCAGCAAATGCTATTAACCTTCTAATAAATTTTTGTCCTGCATTTAAAGTAGAAACAGATATTAGGCAAGAAAATAGAAACATACTTGCTAAAGAGCCACTCAAATATGAAATTAAATAAGCAAATGCATTAGGAACAGGTAAAGCTAGTGCTGGTAGAACTGCGAGAAAATGAGAGCCACCCGCCAAACCATGAAGCAGTCCTAAACCTGTCAATGCATGAGAATGCTTATTATTTTTTTCTTGGTCTTCGCTATGAAAATGCAAATGATGATGAGCTACTCCATTATGCTGATGAGAATGAGAGTGAATATTTAAATGTAAAGAATTTCTTATCGCGAAAACTCCAACAATAAGAAGAGAGATTCCAACTAAAAATTCAGCGAAGTTGGAAAATTTACTCAAAGGGGTAATATCTTTTATAAAAATTGCTAGGAATGCTAAAAAAATTACTCCTGAAGAGTGTCCTAACCCCCATGAGATGCTATTCCTTGCAGCAATTTTTGGACTCGTAATTGCTGATGGAGCCATTGCAATAAGATGATCAGCACCACTTAAGACATGAATAAATCCAGCAATAATTCCAGTTAATATTACAACCTGCATTTATATATAAAATACAACTTAACAATACTCAGATTTATAGCATAAATACATAGCTTTAATTAATTTGAGTTAAATAATTTCTTAAAAGAATTTCCAATATCACTTTCCCTCATAAACCTTTCACCAATTAAAACACCCTTAATTCCAATCGAATTGAGAGTTTTTAAATCTTCAGAGTTATTTATTCCTGATTCACTAATAGTAATAATATTATGTTTTAAAAATATATCCGAATATTTACTCATTATTGCTATTGATGTTTTTAGGTCAGTTTTAAAAGTCTTCAAGTCTCTATTATTTATTCCTATTAAATCAAATGATTTCAAACTCAATATTCTTTCAAGTTCTTTTCCATCATGCACTTCAACTAAAACACTCAACTTTAAATTATCTGCAATTTTCTTCAAATAAAATAAATCATCATCGCTTAAGATTGCAGCAATTAATAATATTGCATCAGCACCAGATACTCTCGCTTTATATATTTGATAAGCAGAAATAATAAAATCTTTACAGAGCAAAGGCAGATTAGTAGCTCTTCTGACATCTTGAAGTATTTCATAACTTCCTTGAAAAAACCTTTTGTCAGTTAACACAGAGATACATGAGGCACCAGATCTTTCATAACAAGAAGCGATTTCTTTTGGTTTAAAATCTTCTCTAATAACCCCTTTACTAGGACTAGCTTTTTTAATCTCAGCAATAACTCCTGGTTTAATTTTGGACTGTAATATACTTTTTCTAAAATCTTTAGGTATTGGAAGTTTATCAAGCTTTTTTATAAGATCTTCAAGGGAGATTATTTTCTTAAAATTTTTTATTTCAGTATCTTTATGCCAGACAATTTCTTCAAGAATATTTTTTGCTTTTGCCTCTCTATGAGGCACAGCATACTCTAAATTTTCTACCCTGACTGTTGGATTTGGTGGCCTTCGTCTTATTTCCATTAAAAAATCAAATTTACTTTACTTGAGAAGCTGCTTGTTTATAAGCGACCTCGACTACTTCACTAAGAGTAGGATGAGTATGTACTTCAGTTGCGAGCTGAATTACATCTTGGTTTCTGGATATCGCATTTGCAATTTCTTGTATCAAATCAGCTGCATGCATCCCAAAGATATGAGCACCTAAAACTTTCCCACTGTCTTTATTGAAAAGCAACTTAAGAATTCCATCGCTCTCTAATTCTGCTAATGCCTTAGAATTAGCTTTAAAATAACTTTTAACAACTCCTAAAGTAAAACTTTCTTTAATAGCTATTTCTTTAGCATCAGTCTCAGAAAGGCCTACTGAACTTATCTCAGGATGAGTGAATGTTGCAGCTGGAATACTTCTATAATTAATTTCGATATTCTCACCACATATATTATCAACCGCAATTGTTCCTTGAGCAGCTGCAGTATGGGCAAGCATTAGTTTGCCAGTAACATCACCAACTGCCCAAACATTTGGTATTATTTTTTCACCATTTATAACTCTCATTTGATCATCAATAGGAATATAACCTTTTACAGTTTCGATGCCAACTGAATCGAGATTGAGATTTTTACTATTAGGAATCCTACCAGTAGCCACAAGAACTCCATCAACTTCTAAGTTTTCTATAACTTCCCTTGATTTTGCATCCGTTAGTTCTATCTTTACAGGACACCCAGGAGTAATTTTAGTCGCTAATACATTTGATTTTGTATCAATATCTCTTGATTGAATAAGATTTTTCTTAGCTATTTTTGTGATATCCGGATCAAAGGTGGGCATTATATTTTCCATAGCCTCGATCATAGTAACTTCGCAACCTAGTGCAGTATATACATCAGCGAATTCTAGACCTATATATCCACTTCCAATAATAGCGATCCATCTTGGAAGCCATTCAAGTTTCACTGCTTCATCGCTTGTGAAAACTGTTCTATTATCTAAAGTTATTCCAGGAGGGACGAAGGGAGAAGAACCTGTCGCTAAAACTGTATTTTTACATGTAAAGATCCTATCAATTCCATTATTATCTCTTACCCCTACTTTTTGATTACCTTCAATTCTTCCAAATCCAGAAATAATTTCAACTCCACTTCTCTTGAGGGTTTTTGTTAAATTTTCTCTGACATTTGAGACTAAATTATTAGCATGATCAGCAATTTTTGATCTTTCGAATCTAACAGGTGAGGCATGAATGCCAAATTTTGCTAGATGATCATAATTAGCTAATTCTCTAACTTTCCCACTTGCTGCCAAAAGGGCTTTTGAAGGTACACATCCTTTATTTACACAAGTGCCTCCCATCTCTCCAGACTCTATGATGGCAACTTTAAGACCTTTTAGTCTGGCATGTTTGGCGGCATCAAATCCTCCATATCCCGCGCCAATTACAATTAAATCAAAGTCAAAATTTGGATCAGTCACTTTTGTATTCTTGATGTAGAAGTATATGCGACTCTTTTTCGTTCAAGTAATAATGGAACTGCTACACAAGCCACATTTAATGATTCTACAAGCTCGCTATGCGGAATAGTAATTGTTTCATTAAAAGCTTCTTGAATTATTTTGTGAATGCCTTTCCCTTCATTACCCAATATAAGTGTAGTTCGTTTAGACCAGTCAATTTCCCAATATGGTTTTTGGGATTTCTTGGGATTTTTATTATGGCTACTTGTAGAAATTATTTGAAAACCATTCTTTGAAAATTGATTTAAAGATCTCATCAAAGAATTGATTACTTCTTCTTCTTCTCCATCAAATCTTTTAAATGGAAGATGAAAGACAGATCCACATGAAGACCTTAATACCTTTTGCCCTAATGGGTGAGCCCCTCCCGCCAATAATATTTTGTTCACACCAGCAGCTAAAGCTGTTCTAAACAGGTTTCCCATATTCCCAGGATCTTGAATCCTATCAAGGACAAGAATAAAGTCATCATTATTATTAAAGTCACAATTACGTATTGATGAAACTTTCACCAAAGCTGCTATTCCATCTGGATTTTTTGTTGATACTGCAGAAGCTAAAACTTCTTCTGAAACGACAGTGATCAATGATTTATTAATGTTTTGAGAGAGTTCTTCATATTTATCAAGCCATTTCTCAGTTACTAAAATTTTTGAGGGATGATTACCCGACTTCAGAAATTCTTCCATCAGATGGGTACCCTCAATGCAAAAATAATCTTTATCTTTGGATTTAGATCCTTGTTTAAACGATCTAAATCTTTTTACTAAAGTATTACTTTTACTAGTTATTTTTGGAAAGATATTTTCTATGGCAAATTTAGATAACTTTAATATTAATTATATTTTAGTCACGTAAATATATTGATCAATTGTTTTTTTTAAATCTTAAGTCTTAGCAATTTAGTATTTACACCCTTTACTATTTATTAATATTCATCACGTTACACAGGGTGGACTTACTAGATTTAGTTTGTCATTATTAAACCAACATAGTAATTCTTAATGGTTTGCGAAGGCAACAATAAGTCATATCTTAAATCCCAAAATTTAAAGATTATTGGCCCAAGCACCTTAAGTGGGGAAGTAAAAATTAATGGTGCAAAGAATTCAGCTTTAGTATTACTTGCCGCATCATTACTAACTGATGAGAAAATCATATTAGATAATGTTCCCCTCCTTACAGATATTGAAAAAATGGGTAATATCCTTAAGAATTTAGGAGTTAAGTTACAAACTAAAGATCATCAATTAATAATTGATTCAACGAATATATGCATAAAAGAACTGCCTTATGAACTTGTAAATGGATTAAGAGCTAGTTTCTTTTGTATTGGAGCATTGTTAGCAAGATTTGGAGAGGCTTCAATACCTTTGCCTGGTGGATGTAATATTGGTAAAAGACCTATTAATGAGCATATTAATGGGCTAAAGGCACTAGGTGCTGAAATTGTTATTGAAAAAGAGATCGTCAAGGCAAAACTACTAAAAAAGAAAAGTAGGCTATCTGGTGCCAATATCAGGTTAAATTGTCCAAGTGTTGGAGCTACTGAAACTTTAATAATGGCCGCATCCCTAGCAAGAGGGAGAACAGTAATAGAAAATGCTGCAAGAGAACCTGAAATTCAAGATTTATGTCAAATGTTAAATAAAATGGGAGCAAAAATTTATGATGCAGGTAAAGAAAAAATAATTATTGATGGAGTGCGAAAACTTCATGGTTGTTCTCATAAAGTAATCCCAGATAGAATAGAAGCTGGAACTTTTTTAATAGCCGCTGCTGCAACTTTATCTTCAATTACAGTTTCTCCAGTAATACCTAATCATTTAGAGGAAGTATTAAATAAGCTAGAAGAAAGTGGAAGTAAAATAATAAAAAAAGGAAATTCGATTTCAATAAAAGGTAAAAGTATTAAAGCGGTAGATGTAAAAACTGCTCCATTCCCAGGATTCCCGACTGATTTACAAGCTCCATTCATGGCTTTAATGACAATTGCTAAAGGGAGATCAAAGATCTCTGAAACAATTTTTGAGAACAGAATGACTCATGTTGAGCTATTAAATCGAATGGGGAGTTCCATAACTGTAAAAAATAATATAGCTCAGATAGAAGGGGTTAAGAAATTAAGAGGCATGACTTTAGTTGGTTCAGATTTAAGATCATCAGCTGCATTAATAATTGCAGCATTAATTTCAAAAAGAACAAGTCACGTTTATGGACTTGAGCATTTAGATAGAGGTTATGAAAGTTTTGAAATAAAGTTAGCTAAGTTAGGAGTAGAAATAATAAGAGAATCTAACGAAGGAATTATTAGTAAATCTGATGTTGCAAAATCTCTGATAAAAAAAAATCCATCAGAATTTAAAGCTGCTTAGGTATTAATTAGACGTAAGCTACGTTAATAAGTGAAACGCAACCAATTAGGAGGAAAGAAATTATTAAAAAACGAAAAGACCAGTATTTATTTAATCCACTTATTTTTAAATCATTCATGCCCATGTGCCACTGAAAGAACCGAAAGCAGTGAAAATGAATACTGCTATAAAAAGATAGGGTGCTAACTTGAAAGAAAGTTTTTGAGTTTTGCTATTTGTCATTACACTTTATTTATTAATAAAAATATAACACAATATAACTATCTGTGAAGCTAAATTCCTTAGAATAAGTTAAAATTATCTATTTATGTAGCATAAACGTATCATTATTGTAATTTAATTCTATTTTTTTGGCTTGGTCTTAATCTAATGTGTTCAATTTAAGATTTCTTTTTCAGTATTGTTTATTTTTTTCTACAACTCATTTCTATAAAGCAGTAAAAGTAGTCAATGAATGAATTATTGTTATAGTTAAATAAGTTAATTATTTGTGAAGAATCTTGGGAGCGTGGTGGAATTGGTAGACGCACCGCACTCAAAATGCGGCACCTTCGGGTTTGTCGGTTCAAGTCCGACCGCTCCTACTTTAATGAATACTTATAATAGATTTAATATATCTTTCAAGAAAGGTAATGGATGTTGGTTATGGGATGAAAAAGGGAACAAATATCTTGACGCTGTGGCTGGCATAGCAACGTGTAGTCTTGGGCATAGCAATAGAATTTTAAGAAGAAAGTTATCCGCACAATTAAAAAAAGTTCAACACATCTCAAATCTTTATAAAATTGAAGAGCAGGAAGAATTAAGCAAATATTTAACCAAACAGAGTTGCGCTGAAAGTGTTTTTTTCTGCAACAGTGGGGCCGAAGCAAATGAGTCTGCTATAAAATTAATCAAAAAGTATGGCAATACAGTAAACAAAGGTAAAGAATCTTTTATTCTTGCTGCTGAATCTAGCTTTCATGGAAGAACACTCGCAACTTTGAGTGCAACCGGTCAGCCCAAATACCAAAAAGGTTTTGAGCCAATGGTTAAAGGATTTAAGTTTTTTAAATATAACGATATAACCTCAGTAAAAAAATTATTTGATGAATGTCAAAAAAACGATCAAAAAGTTTCGGGGGTTTTAATCGAACCTATTCAAGGAGAGGGAGGAGTTTTACCTGGAGATAAATTATTTTTTAAAGAATTAAGAGAGATTTGCAATCAAAATAATTCTCTTCTAATTCTTGATGAAGTTCAAAGTGGGGTAGGAAGAACTGGAAAAATGTGGGGGTATGAGAATCTAGAAATCGAACCTGATGGATTCACATTAGCTAAAGGATTAGGAGGAGGTCATGCTATTGGCGCTTTATTAGTTCAAAAAAAAGCTAACATTTTCATTCCGGGAGATCATGCAAGTACCTTTGGGGGCAATCCATTTGCATGTAGGGCTGCTTTGACTGTTTTGGAAGAAATCACGCGACGCAAAATCCTTAATAATGTTCTTTTGAGAGGTAATCAATTAAATGAGGGTTTTGTGAAACTTTTAGATAAATTTCCCAATATCATTAATGGCATCAGAGGAATTGGATTAATACAAGGTCTCGTTATAAACAGCTCTTATACAGATGCTAAAACAATTACATTAAAAGCTTTTGATAAAGGTTTACTTTTAGTACCCGCAGGAGGAAATGTGGTTAGATTTGTCCCACCATTGATAATTTCGCGAAATGAAATCAATATTCTCCTAAAGAAGTTAGATTTAATTTTCGAAGAGATGTAAATTCTATTAATTTTGGTAAATATAAACATTGAAAACTTTGACTTACTCTCGCCCAAATTAGAAAGAGAAAATATTCAATTAGGTTTATCAAGAATAAGAAATGCTTTAGGAGATTTAGATAATCCCTGCAAAAATATACCTGCTATTCAAATTATAGGAACAAATGGGAAAGGTTCTATTACAGCTTTCATAGAAAACATTCTTTATGAAGATAAAAAGAATATTGGGGTAACTACTTCTCCTCACCTTTTAGATATATGTGAAAGGATTAGAGTGAATAAAGAAAAAATTAGGAAAGAAGAATTTGAAAAACTATTTAAGAAAATAAAAAATAATCTTTCAACCCATAAATTATCTCCTTTTGAACAAATTATTTGTTGTGCACTAAATTTTTTTGATTTTAAAAAAGTAGATTTATTAATTCTTGAAGCGGGTTTAGGTGGAAGATTAGACGCTACTACAGCCCATCCTTTAAGACCAATAATTGCTATTGGAAATATAGGTTTAGACCATAAAGAATATCTTGGAGACTCAATTGAAAAAATTGCAAAAGAAAAAGTAGCAGTAATTGAAAAAAATTCATTTGTTATTTCTTGTCGTCAAGAAGCTGAAATTGAGGAAATAATTAAAGCAAGAGTCCAACAAGTAGGTGCAAAAATCATATGGAAAGAATCACTATCTAATGATTATGAAATTGGTTTAAAAGGAAATTTTCAAAAACAAAACGCAGCTGTTGCTATTGGAGTAATTGAAGGACTAGTTAATTTTGGCTTTAAGGTTAAAGAAAGCTCCATTAAGGAAGGACTTAAGAAGACAAAATGGAGCGGGAGGTTAGAAATAATTAACTGTTTTAATAAAAAAGTACTTGTTGATTCAGCACATAATTACCCTGCGGCAAAAGCCCTTTCAGAGGAAAGGGAAACTTGGAAAAATAATCAGGAAGGGATTTATTGGATTTTAGGAGTCCAAAAACACAAAGATATTGCCTCAATGATAAAAGTTCTTATTAAAGAAAATGATTATATACTTTTAGTCCCAGTTCCTAATCAAGCAAGTTGGACCTTAAAAGATCTTTCCAATATTAATGAGCTAAATCATTTAAATGTAATTGAGTTTGAAAGATTTGAACTTGCCTTTAACTATCTTTTGGAGCTTAACAAATGGCCAAAATGTAATCCTGTACTTACAGGCTCAATATTTTTAGTTGCTGAGTTTATTAAATTTGCAAATAATCAAAAATTTTAAATATTAAACTCATCTTTTATCTCCCACCCTTGCAATTTGCCTGGATTTAATAAGCCTTTTGGATCAAATTTTAATTTTGCTTTTACTTGATCAGAATCAATAACTCCTAATCCACCTCCCTCAACAGTTAATACATGTGGATTAAAAATAATTGCTCCTAGTTTCTTACAATTATCAATAATTTGGTTTAATTGATCTGAACTTTTCCATTTTATTACTGGCAAAGCAGCTAATCTAGGGACTCCTTGTTGAGAAACTGCTTCAATATGCCAAAGGATATTCTTACCCCATTTTTCTCTCAAAATACTAATTAATTCGAATTCCTTACCTAGAGGTAAAAGCATCTGTAAATATGTCCAATTTTTGTCCTTAGCTCTCATATGAAGAGTTGTATGATTCCAAACCACTTCAGAGATTCCATTTGTTAATTTATCTTCTTCTCCAAGGAGAAAAGAATTAACTTCATATTTTTTGCAAATTAATTCAATAGTTTTTACCCCCCCAAGCGTTGATTGAAGCAAAATCTTATGACTTTTAGATTTACCTTTGAACCAGTTAGGCATATGATCTACAATTTCCTTCTCAAGAATTGCGCCAAGCTTCAAGTCAATTGCTGCAATAGTAAATTTTTTTAAAATTTCGATTGTCTTACTTAACTCTTCACATTCAATTACTATGGAGTACCACTTACGTTTTATATCAGTCGCGATTAATAATGAAGTAATAATTCCATTAGTTCCATACGCATGATTTAAAGGTTCTGATTCTTGAGCATCAAATCTTAGTAATTTAGGCTCTTCATTTATTGTTATAGCTTCTAGACCTATAAGATTACCAGGATCTCTTAAAAATCCCCATCTAATTGATCCAATACCTCCTGACCCTCCTGCAATAAAACCTCCTATAGTTGCAGTTTTCCATGTGCTGGGAAGCAACCTTAATTCTCTCCCATGTTTTTCTAGTGCTTTATTTAAATCTCCCATTAAGCATCCAGATTGTACCTTTACGAAACCTGTCTCTGGATAAAATTCTTCTATTTTATTTAAATAATTCATTTGCATAACAATGCCTTTAAACAAGGGAACCGCTTGTCCATAATTACCTGTACCTGAACCTCTTAAAGTAAGTGGAACTGCAAATTTCCAACAAATTTCTGCTACTCTCATTACTGCATTTTGATCAATAGGTCGCACCGCCAAGTCAGCAATACAACCATTTAGTCTTTTCTCGAGTATTGGAGAATAATTATAAAAGTCTCTTGAAAGCCTTTTAACATCGGCAGTCTTTTGAATAATTTCTAAATTATCAATTTTTTTTAATTGTTCTATTAATTTTAAATTTCTTAATGACATTAATAATTAATTTTTCACTTTAAATATAAAATAATTGATTAGTTATACAAATGGCCGTTTATAAAAACTTCTCTCTTTAAATTAGTTGAGAAAATATCTGCCCACTTTTCAGCTTCTAAAATCACAAAATCCACAGGGCAACCTTTTTTAACCAACCCATCCCAATTTAAATTTAATAATCTACTTGGTGACAAAAAAATGGAAGATAAAGTCAATCTTTCCCAAGGATTTAATTGAAGCATTGGAATTGCAAGAGACATCAAATAAACGGGATCATAATTACCAAATGGATACCAAGGATCTTGAACATTATCGCTCCCAATAGAAACATCAACTAATGATCTTTGTAGTTGCTTTATTGGTGCAACTGGTCTATTTAAAGATGTACTTTTTTCTTTACGATTAAGCAACCAGAAATTTGTAAGAGGAAGTGCAATCACTTTTATATTTTTCTCAGCAATTTTGCTTCCCAGACTAAGTATCTCATTATTATTAAGAGATAAAATATTACTTAAATGACTACAAGTAATTGGGACTTTAATATTTAATCTATCAATAGTTTCCAAAAGAACTTTTATACCAGCTCCTGGCTCAATAGTTGATTCATCTATATGCAGATCAATTTCTAGTTTATATTTATCTGCAAGCAAGAGAGTTTTAGAGAGCAAGTAATTTGTTTTTGCTTTATTTATGAAGGGAGGAACAAGAACCCCCCCTAAAATACCCTCTTTCATAGAAAACATTTCTGCCAATTTCTCTCCATGTGGCGTATCCCAAAACTCCAATGGAGCTAATGCTACATATTGCAACTTCAACTTAGAAGAATATTTTTTTTGGAGTTTAAAAAGCTCATCCCAAATATTAGTATCATGACTTTCGTAGGTATCAACATGACTCCTAATAGCTCTATAACCATTTTTAATAGCCAAGTTTAGTGATTTTTCAGCTCTCTCTAAAACTTTATATTTAGTCCTAGTTTTATGCTCCTCAAAATTAACTGATAATGCCTCTTGATAGTTTGATTTAAAATTAGGAAACTCTCCAAAAGTGAAAGATTTATCAAAATGTGAGTGAGTTTCAACAAATCTTGGGAATAGAATTTTTTTTGGTTTTTTATTTTTGATATTTATCGGCTTTAGTTCAGAAACAATTCCTTTTTCCCAAGAGAGAAAAACAGAAGCGAAATCCTCATCATCAACATTGAGGTTTTCAGCATTTTCTATTTCACATAGGCATCTAGGTATAAGAACCTCTATTTTTCCGGAATTGCTCAAGATTTCATTTGCTCTTATTTTATTTTAAAACATTAATAAAACTTATATAGAAATAGAAAAATACTTCAAATTCTTCTTAAACATACAAATATGCATGAAATTTTACACGTAAGTTGTTAAATTTATAAATGTGAGGCGGGCGTCGCCAAGTGGTTAAGGCAGTGGCTTGTGGCGCCGCTATTCGGGGGTTCGAATCCCCTCGCTCGCCCTCAAAAATATTGCCCCAAAATTATTGAAATTATAATTTTGAATTAACAAATTCCTTCAAAACTTTTAGCAAAGTGCTAACCAAACCAATAAAAGAAGAAAAAAAGTCTTATAAAAATTCCTCTATTGGTAGTTATTGGATAACAACTTTTGGTTGCCAAATGAATAAAGCAGATTCAGAGAGGATGGCTGGCACTCTTGAAAAAATGGGATATTCCAGAGCTATTGATGAATTAAAAGCGGATTTAGTTTTATATAACACCTGCACAATTAGAGATAGTGCTCAGCAAAAGGTTTATAGTTTTTTAGGAAAGCAAGTCAAAAGAAAGCATAGTACTCCAAAACTAAAATTAGTCGTAGCAGGTTGCCTCGCACAACAAGAGGGAGAGTCTCTTTTAAGGAGAGTGCCTGAACTTGACTTAATCATGGGACCACAACATGTTAATAATCTTGAAAATCTTTTAGAGAGGGTTGATTCAGGTAATCAAGTCGTTGCCACTGAAGAAACTTTTATATCTGAAGATATTACTCATGCTAGAAGAGATAGCTCTATTTGTGGCTGGGTGAATATCATTTATGGTTGCAATGAAAGATGCTCTTATTGTGTTGTCCCATCTGTTAGAGGTAAAGAACAGTCAAGATATCCAGATGCAATTAAGGGTGAAATCCAAACTTTAGCTAATAATAATTTTAAAGAGGTAACTCTTTTAGGACAAAATATTGATGCCTATGGTAGAGATCTTCCTGGGACGACAAAAGAGGGTAGGAAAGAAAATACACTCACTGATTTACTTTATTATATTCACGATGTGGATGGAATTAGAAGAATAAGATTTTCTACTAGTCATCCAAAATATTTTTCAAAAAGACTAATAAAAGCTTGTTATGAATTAGACAAAGTTTGTGAGCATTTTCATATTCCGTTCCAAAGTGGGAATGATGAAATCCTCAGATTGATGGCTAGAGGTTATACAATCGACAGATATAAAAGAATAATTGAAAATATAAGACTATTAATGCCAAATGCATCAATTACTGCGGATGCAATAGTTGCTTTCCCTGGAGAGACAGAATGTCAATACCGTGAGACATTAAAGTTAATATCTGATGTAGGCTTTGATCAAGTAATGACCGCAGCCTACTCACCAAGACCTAATACACCTGCAGCGATATGGGATAATCAAATCCCTGAAGAAGTTAAAAAAGAAAGATTAAAAGAAATTAATGAACTAGTGGGGAAAACCTCAAGAAAAAGGAATCAAAGATATTTAAATAATATTGAAAGTGTTTTAATAGAGGGCTTGAATCCAAAAAATAACGATCAAATGATGGGAAGGACAAGAACGAATAGACTTACTTTTGTAGAAATACCACAAAATATTGAATTTAATTATTCATTCGGAGATGAAATAAATGTCAAAATAAACGAAGCTAGATCTTTTTCTTTAACCGGTCAAATTTGCAAATAATATTAAAATGGGAGTGAAAGAAAAAAAATGTATTGGAATAATTTTTGGAGGTGAGTCTAATGAGCATTATATTTCCATATCTTCTGCTAAGACAGTTTTTAAATCCTTAAACTCCAAAACAAACATAGAAAGATTTAGGGTTAAAGCTTTTTATATAAATAAGTATGGAGTTTGGCTTGATAATGATCAATCTCTCGAATTATTAAAAAAAAATAGTAGAAATGAAACGGTCGATAAGTACCAAGTATTGCCTAAAAGAGCAATAAACTTTTTAAACAAAATAGAATTTCAAAGTATTGATATATGGTTCCCCCTTCTGCATGGTTTAAATGGAGAAGATGGAGCAATTCATGGATTATTAAAATTTACCCAAAAACCTATAGTGGGAGGAGGAATTTTAGGTTCCGCTCTTGGAATGGATAAAATTTTAATGAAAAAAATATTTTCACATCTAAAAATTCCACAAGTAAATTATTTAGCTATCCAAAATCATAATCTAAGTGATGATAATGTTAAAAGTAATTTATCTGTTGAGATTATTGAAAAATTAAAGTTACCAGTTTTTATTAAACCTTCTAATTCGGGATCTTCACTTGGCATTTCTAAGGCCAAAACCAAATCAGAAATAATTGCAGCTTTAGAAAAGGCTTGGGAAATAGACACAAGAATTGTTATTGAGGAAGGTTTGGTTGTTAGAGAACTTGAATGCGGAATAATTGGTAATTTAAAACTTTCTGCATCTGAAATAGGTGAAGTTTCCTATTCAACAGATTGGTACGATTATAATTCAAAATATTCTATGGATAATAAAATAATTATTCCAGCTGATATTGATTCTCAAACCTCTAAACAAATAAAAGATATTGCTATTCGAAGTTGTAGAGCGTTAAATATTTTTGGCTTTGCAAGGGTTGATTTCTTTTTAGAAAAGATTTCGAATAAAATCTTCTTGAACGAAATAAATACAATTCCGGGGTTCACAAGTAAAAGTATGTTTCCTATGCTTTGGAATGCATCAGGTTTAAATATTGATCAACTTGTGGCTAAACTGATTGATATATCCTCAAATTAATAGAATAAATTAAAATGTTGCATGGACTGCTTTGGTTACCATTACTTTTAATCTTCGTTCTATTAACTGCTCTTGGTTGGCTAGAAAGAAGAAGGCAGAATCTATTTAGAAATTGGGCTAAGGGTTCTGAAATATGTAAGTTAGATAGTTCTGGAGCAGCCTTTTTAAAAGATGGTGTATTAAAATGGAGTGCTTTTGAGGCTGGGATATTTGAAGAGAAAGATAGCTTTATAATAAAAAAACTTGAATTAATAGAATTAATGGCTCTTACTTCAGGAGAAGCTCCCTTAACTAGGGAATCTCAAGGGAAATGTAGACTAAGACTTGTTGGGGATGGAAAAGAGATGGATGTCCCATTTTCAGATGCAGAGAGAGCAAGAGAATGGATGGATCAATTAATGGAAAAAGCTCGTTGTGATTTGTGAAGTATCAACAAAAAGTAAAAAAACGCAGGTCTTTTTTAATAATTACTATATTATTTTTAACAACTTTTTTAACCTTTAAAATTT
>JAOOLH010000069.1 GCA_028408675.1 Prochlorococcus sp. AH-716-K03
TGAGAGTTCATCACAATATTGAGGGCATTATTTAAATCTTCTTTTTCTACAAGTTCTCTATTTATCAAAACAGATAAATTTTTATTCTCTTCTAAAGCATATAAAACAGGAGCAGTAAGATATCCACTAGCAAGATCACTTACAGCTGGTTTTCCTAATTGTTTATCATTACCTGTAAAGTCGAGAATATCATCAACTACTTGAAAAGCTAATCCAATATTCTTTCCAAATTCATATAAACTATTTAATTTTTCTTCTTCTAAGTGGCTCAAGACCCCAGCTGCTCTAGAGCTATTTGCAATCAAAGAAGCTGTTTTACAATAACTCTTATTAATATATTTAGAAAAAGTTTGTCCTGAATCAAATCTATTTAGATTTTGCTTTATTTCACCTTCTGCTAAATCCATAATAACTCTACTAAGTAATTTAACGACTTTTACATTATCTAAGTTTGCTAAATGCCAACTGGCTTGCGCAAATAAAAAGTCTCCAGCTAGTACAGCCACTCTAGTATTAAACCTACTATGAACAGTATCAACTCCTCTTCTTGTGGATGCTTCATCTACGACATCATCATGAACAAGAGATGCTGTATGAATCATTTCAGTAATTTCCGCAAGCCTTTTATGTTTGGTTGTCAAAGTAAACTGTGGAGAAATAGCTTTTGAAATCAATAAAACTATTCCAGGTCTTAACCTTTTTCCTCCTGCACTAAACAAATGTTCAGCTGCAGCTTGAAGAATTGGATGGCCAGCACCTATTAAATTTTTCAGTTCAAGAATCAGATCATCAAGATCATTTTCAACTGGTTGTAGAAGTTCTGTTACTGTATTCATGATTAACCTCTTACTTATATTAAAGAATCAATCATTGCTTCGGAGGTTAACTAACCTAATTTCTTTATTAATTTTCAACCAATATTTTACTTTTTTAGAAAATTCTTCTCTTTTTGCGGTGACAAAGAACATAATATTATCGTAGGAAATACTCTCACAGTCGTAATTTTTTGAAATTAAGAATGAATTATTAAATTTATTTATCAAAGCAGCGGAAGGATCAATAATTCTAATATTTGAATGTATATTATTTTTTAAAAGATTATAAATCAAAGGATAATGACTACACCCAAGTATAATCTCTTCGATATTTTCTTTTAATAAAGAATTAAGATATATTTTAGAAAGATTATTTAGTTTACTAAAATTTAAATTAGTCTTTTCTATTTCTGATACGAATTCAGGACATGCTTGCTGAAATACTTTGATATTTTCTCTTTTAGATTCAATTATTTTTTTATAATAAGAGGATCTTATAGTTGCAGGAGTTGCTAAAACACCAATATATTTTTTAAATACTATTTCTGAAACTGAATTAATTAGATCAAAACTAGGAATTTGAAGGTTATTTTCTAAAATATCTAAGGCACAAGCATTTGTAGTATTACATGCTATAAGTAATGCATCCAAATTCTTATCTTTAAACCAAATACAAATTTCCTTTGCGAATGATCTTATTTGTTCAAAATCTTTATTGCCATAAGGAACTCTCTGTAAATCTGCCAGATAAAAAACCTCAACATCATTTCGCGTTTTCAGTAAAGAATTAAGGATCGTAAATCCTCCAATCCCACTGTCAAATATTCCAATTTTAAGCTTCATCCTGAATTAGAAAGATATTCAAGGATGCCTTTTGTGATTGCATAAGCTATTCTTTTGCGATGAATAGCTTTTTCTAGCCTTCTAGCATCTAATCTTCCTGTTAAAAAACCTATTTCTACAAGAACTGCAGGCATTCTGGTATTTTTAATAACAAAATATCGACCTTGTCTTACGCCTCTATCTGGACTTCCAGGAGAAACTTTCAGAATTTGTTTTTGAATTTTTTTTGCCAACAGTCTCCCCCTCCAGCCTGAGTAATAAAAAGTTTCTAACCCATTAATATCTCTTCTTTTACCTCTTGAGGCATTAGCATGAATACTTACAAAAATATCAGCATAAGTTTTATTAGCGATTGAGACTCTTGGAGCTAAATCCAAATCTAATTCATTATTCCTAGTTAATTTTACCTTTACACCTTTACTAGATAATAATCTTTTCACTTGTTTAGAAACATCAAGTACCACTTCTGATTCTCTTAACCCACCTATTCCGATGGCTCCTGGATCTGCCCCCCCATGACCAGGATCGATAACCACGTAAAACTTATTTCTCTTGATATCCGGCAATTGCAAAAACTTATAATTTTTTTTTCTTGAATTAATTGGATTTTTACTAGCCTGAAGGTTGGTTGAGGAATTACTTACGAGGCCTTCACCAATTGCATTAAATGAATTTTTTGGTAAAGAAAACAATTTAATTCTCCATCTATTTTGATCTATTCCAACCAGTTTCCAATTAAGAGGTTTCAAATTA
>JAOOLH010000071.1 GCA_028408675.1 Prochlorococcus sp. AH-716-K03
AAAAAAAATAAATTATGGAAATCAACACTATTAATCTAGTTGGCAGGGCAGGACGAGAACCTGATGTAAGATATTTCGAATCAGGGAGTACAGTGGCAAACTTTACTCTGGCAGTAAATAGAATAAGTAAAGGTGACGAACCTGACTGGTTTAATCTAGAAATATGGGGCAAACAAGCACAAATAGCTGCTGACTATGTCAAAAAGGGTTCTTTAGTAGGCATTACAGGAAGCTTTAAAATTGACAGTTGGAAAGATAAGAACACAGGAGAAGATAGATTTAAACCAGTTGTAAGAGTTGATAGATTAAACTTATTAAGCTCTAGGAAGGAAACAGAAAATAGCAACTTCTCAAATAATCAAACCTCTGGAGATATTCCTTTTTAAGAGATATTACTTTTATTAAATCTCATAAAAAACTTAATTAAAAAATAAACTAATACTCCAATTAAAATAGGCTTAACAATATATTTAATTTGATCTAAATAAGTTTCAATAATTTGATAATTTTCACCAAATACGTATCCTGCATAAGTTAACAATGAGACCCATATTAAACTTCCTAAAGTCGTCCATATTAAAAATTTATTCAAAGGCATTAATTCTGTCCCAGCAGGTACTGAAATTAATGTTCTTACACCAGGAACTAACCTTCCCCAAAAAACTAAAGCAACACCATATTTATCAAACCATCTTTTGCTTTTAGCAAGATCAATAGATGATATTCCAATAAATTTGCCTCTTTTATCTAAAAATTTTGAAAGTCTTTTTTCATTAACTAATCTACCCAAATAATACCATGGTAGAGAGCCTGCTATCGTTCCAAATAATCCCCAAAAAACCAAAATATAAAAATTTAATTTTTGTTGATAGACAAAAAATCCCCCTAAAGGCATTATGATTTCCGATGGAATTGGGGGGATAATATTCTCTAAAAACATGGCCAAACATATAGTCAGATAAGCGATTGTTGAATTTGTTTCAACAGCCTTACTGATATATTCGGGAATCGAAGAGAGTAAATCTACAAAAATTACACTCAAGTTTAATATCTATATAGTTCTGGTTTATATGGTCCTTCTATAGAGACATTAATGTAATCAGCCTGTTCTTTAGTTAATTTTGTTAATTTCGCCCCTATTTTATCTAAATGTAATCTTGCCACCATCTCATCCAAATGTTTTGGTAAAACATAAACTTTATTAGAATATTCGTCTGACTTTTTAAAAAGTTCAATTTGAGCTAAGACTTGGTTAGTAAAAGAGTTACTCATAACGAAACTTGGATGACCTGTAGCACAACCTAGATTAACAAGTCTGCCTTCAGCTAAAAGAATAATTTTATTTCCACTTGGTAAAATAATATGATCGACTTGTGGTTTTATATTTTCCCATTCGTAAGATTTTAATGAGGCTACGTCGATTTCATTATCAAAATGACCAATATTACAAACTATCGCCTCATCCTTCATTTTTACTAAATTATCATGAGTAATTACTTGAAAGTTACCAGTGGCAGTGACAAAGATATCTATATCTTCAACAACATCATCTAATGTAACTACACTAAATCCCTCCATAGCTGCTTGAAGAGCACATATTGGATCAACTTCAGCGACTTTAACTATTGCACCAAGTCCTCTAAGTGATTGTGCAGATCCTTTGCCAACGTCTCCAAACCCCATCACTAATGCAACTTTTCCTGCAATCATTACATCAGTTGCACGTTTGATACTGTCAACTAAGGATTCTCTACAACCATATAAATTGTCAAATTTACTCTTAGTCACTGAATCATTAACATTAATAGCAGGAAAAGGTAAGGCGTTTTGTTGTTGTAGTTGATAAAGTCTTGCTACTCCAGTTGTAGTTTCTTCAGTAACTCCAATAATATTACTCTTAACACGAGAATAAAAATTACTATCTTCTTTCAGTTTATGCTTTATTGAATTGAATAAACATATTTCCTCTTCATTACTAGGATTATTTAAAACAGACAAATCTTTTTCTGCCTTACTACCAAGTATCAGCAAACCTGTAGCATCTCCGCCATCATCAAGAATCATGTTAGGGGAATCGGTACCCCAATCTAAAATGTAGTGAGTGTACTGCCAATATTCATCAAGGCTCTCACCTTTTTTTGCATATACAGAAATACCTCGTTCAGCGATAGCTGCTGCTGCGTGATCTTGAGTTGAGAAGATATTGCAAGAGGCCCATTTAACTTCTGCACCTAGATCAACTAAAGTTTCAATCAAAACTGCCGTTTGAATAGTCATATGCAAACTGCCAGCTATTTTTGCACCTTTAAGAGGTTTATCAGAATGATGCTTTCTCCAAATCCTAACAAGTCAATCGT
>JAOOLH010000072.1 GCA_028408675.1 Prochlorococcus sp. AH-716-K03
CGGAATATTTATTTCTCCTGGTGTATTTTGCCAATTTGGTAAATTTTTATCCCAACTTTTATACCACTCTATACCTAATGATTTTATTGATTCCTCTCGTAATCTATTTGATATTTTAGGAATATAATGATCAGATTCTGGCAATAATGCAACCGCTTCTAAATGTAAATTAAAGTCTTGCTCTTTCGCTATCCCTACGCTTATTGTATGAACATTTTTGTTCCTTAAGCAAAAAAGATCGTTAAATACTATTGGATGTAAAGGGCTACAAAGTTCCAACATTTTTGTACTTGGAGTATGAAGATGTCCGCCTTTATCGGTAGGACTTATTATAAAAACTCCAAGATCATATTTATGAGCCAACTCAATTACCTTGGAATTTGTTTGATTGATGAAATACCAATGCAAGTTAACATAGTCAAATAAATTTGTAGATATCGCTTTTTCTATTAGAGAGAATTCTCCATGAGTCGAAAATCCTATATATCCAACTAAATTTTCTTTTTGAAATTTTTTTAAAATATCAATACAGCCTCCTTCTTTTACAGCTTGATAAAGATGTTCAGGTAAATTGATACCATGAATTGCTAATAAATCAATTTTCTTTACTTGCAATTTTTCAAAGCTTTTCAAAAGTTCTGCTTCGAATAATTTTGGATCAGGATTAGGTGGGATTTTTGTTTGTATAATTTGTGGTTTTTTTCTTAAACTCTTAAAACCCATACCTAATTGAATTTCAGAAGTCCCATAATACTTAGCAGTCTCTATATGATTAAAACCAAACTTATTTGCAAGATTCAATATATTTTCTACTTTTTTCTGTTCTTTAAGTGAAATCTCTGAAAATTTTAATTCATCCCAACTTTTTTGGAATCTCATACCTCCTAAAGACAAAACAGGCATTTTTAGATTTGTTCTACCAAATCTTCGACAAGGCAAATCCATTAGAAATTAATGCTTATTCATTCTTGGTAGTTTTCCTAGTGATTGAAACATATCTCTATCAAGACTACTTTCTAAATCTGCCAAATTCTCAAATTTAACCCAATGGATACAATCTACAGGACAAGTATCAATAGCTTCTTGCAAAGTTTCGAAATTATCGCCATCTTGTCTTATTGCCCTACTTCTACCATATTCTTCATCAATGATAAAAGTATTAGATGCAACGTGAGCACAATATCTACATCCTATACATCTATTTTCATCAACCCAAACGGCTTTTTCAGTTAATTCTCCTCCCAGAACAGGTTCATAACCTGTTAGTTCTTTAGTTTCATCATAAATATCAATTTCATTTACGGAATTAGTATTCAATTACTAACTTTCCCACTTAGTAAGAACTAATTCAATAGATCCATCATTTTTATTTTTTTGCTCAACAATTTGATAACCATCCTCTTCTGTTTTAGAAACAATTGTATGGTAAGCATACATTTGAGTCACTTTTGATATGAATCTTTCAACTGGTAAATCAAACTTCCAAAGGTCAAGATCAGTAACTAATTCATATGAATTAGAGTCATTGTCCCATTTAAATCCAACTTTAGTATCACTAGGCAAATCCATACTTATATCAACAGCTGTAAATTGTCCTCTGTACCCTTTGACAAACTTTTTATCTTGGTTTATTTCATAACCGAGTTGATCTAAAGCTTTAATCAAGAATTTTCCTTCCTTAAGTTGAGTCTTGATAGTACTAAAATGTGACATTAGATTTGTTGTTAATTTGATTTGATTTTTCGCTTTGGTTAGAGATGAATGCCTCTGAAGTTTTATTCTTGACTTTTACTTGGCCAAGAGCATCTTCAACATTTTTTGTTGCACTATTACATGAATTACCACTGAATCCTTCAACGGTTTCTTCAACTCTTCCATCTTGATGAATTTTGAATCTTAATGTTCTTTGAGGCATTAAAATCAAGTACTAAGTACTATCACTTTATATAGAATAACGAAAAATAATTGTTTCAGTTGGTACAAGTTAATTAAAATATATTTTTTTATATTGATTAATTAATAAATATAAAACTCTATTTATAAAACCCTTTCATTCCCAATGAATCCAAGGCGGTTTTTGCTTCTTCCATAACTGAAGGTTCTTTATCAAAAAGAGCAATTTTTGTACATTCATCAACAAATTTTTCTTGAAATATATCCTCTAATTTTTGAAATAACCTACATAAAGACCATATACAATTACTTCTAACGACAGGCTCATTATCTATTTTTAAGCTTATTAAAAGTTGTTCAGCCGCCAATTGAGCATTCGAGGATGAGATACTTCCAATTTCGGCTAGAGAACTAGATGACCACAACC
>JAOOLH010000073.1 GCA_028408675.1 Prochlorococcus sp. AH-716-K03
CTTACCTTTATTGAGTAGATATTTTTAGCAGATTCAGTATCTGTTAATGGGTCAATAACATTAGTTTTAATATTATGAATGTTTAAAAAATTGATTAAGTTTACTACTTGTGAATTTCTTAAATCTGGACAGTTTGCCTTATAAGTTAATCCTAATATTAAGATTTCAGAGCTTTTTGTTATCAGATTTCTTTTGGATAATTCAAGTATCATCCTTTGTCCCACCCATTTATGCATACTATCATTTATTCTCCTTCCAGCTAAAACTACTTCTGGATGATACCCAAGTTGTTCAGCTTTATGAGTTAGGTAATAGGGATCTATTCCAATACAATGTCCCCCCACTAAACCTGGTCGAAAATCATGAAAATTCCACTTTGTGCTTGCAGCATCTATAACTTCTGAAGTATCTATCTTTAATAAGTCACAGATAACGGCCAATTCATTTACCAAAGCTATATTTAAGTCTCTTTGAGTATTTTCGATGACCTTAGCTGCTTCAGCAACCTTAATGCTGCTTGCTTTATGAATACCAGCTTTAATAAATGAACTATAAAATTCTTCAAGCCAAATTGTAATATCATTATTGGATCCACTTACAATTTTTTTTATATTAGTAAGTTGATGATCCCCGTCCCCAGGATTAATTCTTTCCGGACTATAACCATAAAAGAAACCATTACTAGTATTGCTTTTCAAATTTGAAATAGATTCAATAATTGGAACACATATTTCTTCAGTAGCTCCCGGATACACAGTGCTCTCAAAAATGACTATAGGATCAAAACAATTCTTTTTGTTTTTAATTGAATTACCAACAGATTCGCATGCTCTTTCTAATGCGCAGAAATCTGGTCTTTTTGCGGTATCGATTGGTGTGGGTACAGATATTATGAAAACATCAGTTTTCGAAAGAATATGAGCTTCTGAAGAAAAAGTAATATTAAGAAAATTTTCCTTAATATTCTTGTACTTATTTTTTAAATATTCGATATGTTTTTTATTAATATCAAACCCAATAACCTTTTCATTATTTAAAATATTCTTGCCAATTATTTTTTTTGTTTTGGCAATTTCTATTGCCAAGGGCAAACCTACATATCCCAATCCTAGAATAGCGATTTTGCATTCTCCTATCTTTGGTAGATTATTATTTTGAGTTAGCATTTGTAGAATAATCTATACCATTTTACGAACTCATGAATACCTCTTTCTATAGAAGTATTTGGTTTAAATTTAATCCATTTTTCTAAGTTTGAAGTATCTGCAATTGTAGCCTTAACATCTCCTGGCTGAATAGGCATCATTATTTTTATTGCCTTTTTCCCAAGTTCATTTTCTAATGCATTAATATAAGTCATAAGTTTGATTGGAGTTGAATTCCCAATATTGAAAACTCTATAAGGAGACCAACTAGAATTAGGAATTGGTAGTTTAGAGTTGAAATTTTTATCAGGAATGGGAATTTTGTTTATTACGGAAACTATGCTTTTAATAATATCGTCAATATAAGTAAAGTCTCTTATCATTTCTCCATTGTTAAAAACCTTAATTGGTTTGCCCTCAATAATTGCTTTTGTAAAGAGGAATAAAGCCATATCAGGTCTACCCCAAGGCCCATAAACTGTGAAAAATCTTAAGCCAGTAGAAGGTAAATTATAAAGATGGCTATAAGAATGAGCCATTAGTTCATTGGCTTTTTTAGTTGCAGCATAAATACTTACTGGATGGTCTACACTATCCTCTTCTTTAAATGGCAATTTAGTATTACCTCCATAAACCGAGCTGCTACTTGCATAAACTAAATGTTTTATTTTAAATTTTTTTGCGCACTCTAAAATATTTAAAAACCCATTAATATTTGATTTTATATACGCTGAGGGATTTTCAATAGAGTATCTAACGCCTGCTTGAGCCGCTAAATTAACAACTTCAGTTGGGCGATAGTCTTTGAAATATTCAATTGAACTACTCTTCCCAATAAATATATTCTCTAGATCAGAAAAATTGTGAATATCAATTATATGGTTTTCAAAGGGTATAGAGTTGTTTTTTGATTTTTCGTAAAGCTTTTTTTAATCTAGCTTTCTTTAAAGATATATCGTAGTAAGAATTTACATTATCTATCCCAATAACAGGTATTCCTAAATCTAAAAGAGCATTTGCGAGATGGA
>JAOOLH010000074.1 GCA_028408675.1 Prochlorococcus sp. AH-716-K03
GCCAATTAACTCAGTTTTTCAACAAGTTAATATTTACGGACTTTCATCAAGAAAATCCTACATATTAGCTTCGTGAGTTCATAATGCACCCAAGACTAGTATTGATTTTATTTAGAGATGAGCTTCGGAAACAATCCAAACTTTGATCAATCAAAAGACATTCTCCCAAGTCAGAATGCAAGAATTGAAGTAATTGGTGTTGGGGGTGGTGGAAGTAATGCTGTAAACAGGATGATTGATAGCGATCTTGAAGGGGTTTCTTTCAGAGTTCTCAATACTGATGCACAAGCCTTACTTCAGTCTTCTGCTGACAGACGAGTCCAACTAGGACAGAACTTAACTAGAGGTCTTGGAGCGGGAGGAAATCCAAGTATTGGTCAAAAAGCTGCAGAAGAGTCTAGAGATGAGCTTCAACAGTCACTAGATGGTTCTGACTTAGTTTTTATTGCAGCAGGAATGGGTGGAGGCACTGGCACAGGAGCAGCTCCAGTTGTAGCTGAAGTGGCAAAGCAAAGCGGCGCATTAACAATTGGCATAGTAACTAAACCATTTTCTTTCGAAGGCAAAAGGAGAATGCGTCAAGCTGAAGAAGGAATTGCAAGATTGGCAGAAAATGTTGATACTCTTATTGTCATACCAAATGATCGGTTAAAAGAAGTTTCAGCGGGTGCCTCTATTCAAGAAGCGTTCAGGAATGCTGATGATGTTTTAAGAATGGGTGTTAAAGGAATAAGTGAAGTAATTACCCGCCCTGGTGAGGTCAATCTTGATTTTGCTGATGTAAGATCGGTTATGACTGAAGCTGGTACAGCGCTTCTTGGTATGGGTTTTGGATCTGGTCGATCTAGAGCCATAGAGGCTGCTCAAGCTGCGATTAATAGTCCATTACTTGAAGCAGGAAGAATTGATGGAGCAAAAGGTTGCCTTGTAAATATTACTGGGGGAAGAGATTTGACTCTTGACGATGTAAACTCAGTTGGAGAAGTTATTAGTGATGTTGTAGATCAGGATGCAAACATAATCGTAGGTCAAGCTGTTGATGAATCAATGGAAGGTGAGATACAAGTTACTGTCATTGCAACAGGTTTTGAGACAAATCAACCATTAAAGCAACAAAGAATTAAAAACAGATTATCCACTCAACCCTTTTATAATATTTCCGATAATAAAGAGGCAGGAGCTAATATTCCTGAGTTTTTAAGGTTAAGACAGAATAAGAAAGATATCGAATAATCGTTAGAATTAAGTGACTCGGATATCTCGCCTGCCTCAAGCATCCCTTGTGGCTGCTACCTTCCGATCCTGACCAGGTTTGGGCGTTAAAACCGCGAAAGGCCGAGTCAAGATAATATTAGCAATTTTTTATAAAAAAAGATACATAAGTCTTATGTTGCCATCTGAACTCGTTAAATATAAAAAAAAATCTCAAAAGATTATAGCTTTAACTGCCTGGGACTCTATTTCAGGTTGTCTGGCTGAACAGTCAGGAGCAGATATCGTTCTAGTGGGAGACTCTTTAGCAATGGTGTGTTTAGGATACAAATCCACATTGCCAGTTACTTTAGAGAATATGATTTATCACACAAATGCAGTTTCAAGAGGATTTAATAAAGATATAGAAGAACAGCCCCTATTAATCTGTGATATGCCATTTCTTACCTATCAATGTGGAGAAGATAAGGCAGTTGAATATGCAGGGAAAATCATCAAAAACACTTATGCAAAGGCAGTAAAAGTTGAGGGTGCTGATCCAGTGGTACAAAATGTAATCTCAAGGCTAATAAGGATGGGAATTCCTGTCATGGGGCATTTAGGACTCACTCCACAGAGCTATTTAAATCTGGGATTAAAACAACAAGGGAATGATTCAGAAAGTCAAGAAAAAATCAAAAGAGATGCTTTATCGCTGGAGAAATTAGGATGTTTTTCTATTGTTTTAGAACATATTCCAGAATTACTTGCTAAAGAAATTCAAACTGATTTAAAAATACCCACAATAGGAATAGGTGCCGGAAATTTTTGTGATGGTCAAGTAAGAGTTATGGCTGATTTATTAGGACTAAATGATAAGCAACCTCCATTTTGCAGACCAATCATTAATGGTAAAAAATATTTTGGTGAAAAATTAAAAGAATGGGTAAACT
>JAOOLH010000075.1 GCA_028408675.1 Prochlorococcus sp. AH-716-K03
ATAGATTGCGCAGCAGCTCTTAATCCTCCTAGTAATGAGTATTTATTATTCGATGCGTATCCGCTCATAAGAAGTCCAATAGGTTGAATACTACTAAGAGCTATCCAAAGAAAAATTCCAATACCGACATTACTAATAAGCAAGTTTTGTCCAAACGGAACAATTAGCCAGGAAAGAATAACAGGTACTAATACCAATATTGGTCCTGCAGTGAATAGAATTGAATCTGCTTTTGCAGGAATAATATCTTCTTTTACAAGTAATTTAAGACCGTCTGCAATTGGTTGAAGTACTCCTAAAGCCCCTGCATATTCTGGACCTATTCTTTGTTGAGCAGCTGCAGATATTTTTCTTTCTAACCAAACTGTGACTAATACACCAACTACTGCTGATACTAAAACTAATAACATTGGTAAAGGTAGCCACACTATGTGAGCAAGTTCACTTGAGAGGCCAAAACCTTTTAAGATTTCATTAAAACTATATTCAAGATCTAATCCGGAGTTCAAAATTTTTTTGTTATTTATTCTATAGATTAACTCGTCATTAACTATATGTGTGTTTTTTATGAAAAGCTGAAAATATTATTTTCGATTTTCTAGAGTGATCCAATCTCTTGGAGCCGAACCGGTATATATTTGAGATGGTCTAAAAATTCTGTTTGCTCCTAGCTGTTCCCTCCAGTGAGCTAACCAACCTGCGACTCTTGAAATTGCAAAAATAGGAGTAAACAAGTCGCGTGGTATACCAAGTTTTCTGTAAACAAGTCCAGAATAGAAATCAACATTAGGAAAAATTCCTTTACCGCCTAGTCTTGGGATTGCCTCTAACTCTAGTCTTTGAGCAACTTCATACATTTCATCTTTACCAAATCTGATAAAAAGCTCTTCTGCTAATTTCTGAAGAATAATTGCTCTAGGATCTTTAACTTTGTACTCTCTATGACCAAACCCCATTATTTTACTCTTGTTTTTAATCGCATTTTCAAGAAAAAGAGCAGCTTTTTCAGGAGTTTTAATATCTTCCAACATTGCAATTACATCTTCATTTGCACCTCCATGAAGAGGACCAGCTAATGTTCCTACTGCAGAGGCAATTACCGCATAAGGGTCGGTGAGAGTGCTAGCTGTAACTCTAGCGCTAAATGTACTTGCATTTAAACTATGTTCTGCATGAAGAATTAGACATCTATCAAAAACTTTTGCTGCTATGGGATCTTGTTCTTTCTCAGTAAGCATATAAAGAAAATTTGATGAGTATGATAAATCATCCCTAGGTTGAATAGGGTCTTGTCCTTTTCTTATAAGTTGAAATGCTGCAATCATTGTGGGTATTTTTGCAATGAGTCTTATTACAGCGTTATAGATATATTTGGGATCGTCAATCGCTCTTCTTGAGTAGAAAAGACCAAGGGAGGCGGCACTGGATTGCAGAGCATCCATTGGATGCCCTGTGGCAGGGAAACATTTCATCATATCTCTTACTCTAAAGCTTAATCTTCGATGCATCTGAACTTCTTGTTCAAAATCCCTTAGTTCTGTTGATGAAGGTAATTCCCCCCAAATTAATAAAAAAGCAGTTTCTAAGAAACTACTTTTCTGTGCTAATTCTTCAATAGAATAGCCTCTATATAATAATTTCCCTTTTTGACCGTCAATATCACATATTGATGAATTAGTTACAGGAACACCCTCTAATCCTGGCTTTAAAGTTAGTTTATTTGTATCCAAAACTTTAATGTGATATAAATCGTTTATAGGTCTAAGATAGTCAAATAATTTTTAGTTAACCACAAGATATCAATCAAATTTAATTATTAAATATTTTCAAATTAGTTTCTGCATAATAAATAGGAGCTGTTTCTGGAATAGATTGTTTGATTATTGCTTTAAATTCTAAAATTGATAAATTAACTATATTCTTAAAAAAGTAATTAATGTTTTCTAAATAAGAGGTATTTTTAGTTTGAATAGAGTAAGGATTCTTAAGATTTATCTTTTTATTTAGAAAATATTTAGCATGACTATCGCCTCTTAAACTAAAAAACTCATGTGAAATTAAATCTATATCTGCTTCATTTACTAAATTATTACTAATAAAGTTTAGATT
>JAOOLH010000008.1 GCA_028408675.1 Prochlorococcus sp. AH-716-K03
GGAGTTAGACTTTAAATCTAACGAAAGAAAAAAATCTAATAATACTGAAATTATTAATAGGGATATTTATGAGTCAGATAATAATATTCAATACATGGATAGAGAAGAGTTGCCACTACCTAATATTAATAATTTAAGAAAATGGATTAATAACGAGAAAAAAGCTAGCTAGGCTTTTACATCATTCCTGGCATACCCATGCCACCCATTCCTGGCATCCCCATGCCACCCATTCCTGGCATCCCCATGCCACCCATTCCTGGCATCCCCATGCCACCCATTCCTCCCATTCCTCCCATTGGATCAGCCCCAGGTCCACCAGGGTTAGCCGCCTCTGGTTCTGGGATGTCAGCTACTGCAACTTCTGTTGTAAGAAGCATTGCTGCGATTGAAACTGCATCTTGAAGAGCTAATCGAATAACTTTAGTAGGATCTAATATCCCTGATTCATTTAAATTCTCATATTCGCCATTATTAGCATTAAATCCCTTATTAAGTCTTTTTATATCAGCGATAACTACATCCCCATTAAAACCAGCATTTTTTGCAATCTGTTTAGTAGGTTCTAAAAGTGCATTTGTAATAATCTCAATACCTGTAGTTGAATCATCTGATGTTTCTTTACTTAATTTAGAAAGTTCTTCTGAAATCTCAATTAATGTTTGTCCTCCCCCTGCAACAACTCCTTCTTCAATAGCAGCTTTTGTTGCATTGAGTGAATCTTCTATTCTTAATTTTTTGTACTTCATCTCTGTTTCTGTCGCTGCGCCAACTTTAATCAGAGCAACTCCGCCAGCTAATTTTGCTATTCTCTCATTAATCTTATCCTTATCGTATTCTGATTCAGTTATTTCTACTTCCCTTTTTAATTTGTCTACTCTGGCTTGGACTAAATCTTTGGTATCGTCGAAAGCTACAATTGTTGTTTTATCCTTTGAGATTGATATTTTTTTTGCTTTCCCAAGATCATTAATGGTAACTTCTTCCAATTTCATAGATTTGTCTTCGCTAATTAATTTAGCTCCTGTAAGAATCGCAATATCTTCTAAAGCAGCTTTTCTTCTCTCCCCAAATGATGGAGCTCGAACGGCCGAAACATTTAATACCCCACTGTTTTTATTCAATACAAGAGTTGTTAAAGCCTCCCCCTCAATATCTTCAGCTATTATTAAAAATGGAGAAGAGGATTTTTGAACTTCCTCGAGAATGGGTACTAAGTTTGTAAGCGTTGAAATTTTTTGATCTGTGATTAAGATTTTAGGATTTTCAATTTCGCAAATTTGTCTTTCTTGATCTGTAACAAAATAAGGTGAGCTATAACCTCTATCAAAAGACATTCCCTCTGTAATGTCTAGCTCTGTCTCAAGTGATTGTGATTCTTCTACAGTTATAACTCCATCTGAAGTTACAATATCCATTGCTTTTGAAATTATTAAACCTATTTCTTCATCTCCCCCCGCACTTACTGTGGCAACTTTTTGAATATCAGAATCATTTATTGTGATACTCTTTGACTTTAATTTCTCTAAAACGAAATCCAAGCCTTTTTCCATTCCTTTTTTTAGCTCAATAGGACTAGCTCCAGCAGCTATATTTTTTAAGCCCTCTTGAACCATCAATTGAGTCAAGATTGTTGCTGTTGTTGTTCCATCCCCAGCACTCTCTTTTGTTTTTGATGCAACTTGCTCTATTAATTTTGCCCCTAAATTAGAGATAGGATTCTCAAGGTTGATTTCTTTTGCGACTGTAGATCCATCTCTTACTAAATCTGGCGTACCGAATTTTCTCTCTATTACAACATTTTTTGCTTTTGGACCAATAGTTACCTTTACAGCATTAGCTACAGTATTTACACCTTTTTCGAGCGCTTCTCGTGATTCGTTCGAAAAGCTCAATTTTTTTGGCATCTTAATTGAATTCTTTAGTATTATTATTATAATCTCCCATGAATTTATATTTAAGGGATACTTAATTAAGTGGGGAAAGCCGAATTTCTCTTAAACAGATATCCAAATTAAATAAATTGTGTTTATCTTAAAGTTATGGATAAAACTGGTAATCTTATTTTTACTTTAACTGCCACACTTGCAGTTGCAATGACTCTTATATACTTTCCCCTCAGATTTTTCTTGACTTTAACTGCCAGAAGTCGAAGATTAAAACTTTTGCAAAAGATTAGAAGATTAAGGGATGAGTTAGGTCAACCATATGAAAGTACTTAATTAAATACTCATTCCCCCATCAATACATATTGTTTGTCCTGTAATGTAACTCCCAGCTTTACTTGAGACTAAAAATGAAACTAAGTCTGCTATTTGTTCGCAACTTCCTAGTTTACCTAAAGGGATAGATTTGATGATTTCTTCATTATTTAGTTTTTCAGTCATTTCTGTTTCAATAAAACCAGGAGCTATAGCATTAACATTTATTCCTCTTGAAGCAAATTCTTTCGCACAAGTTTTTGTAAAGCCAATAACACCTGCTTTAGCCGCAGAATAATTTGCTTGTCCAGGATTCCCAATTATTCCAACAATAGAAGAAACATTTATTATTTTTCCGCTTCTCTTTTTAAGCATAAATTTAGAGGCGTATTTAGTACAAAGAAAAACCCCCTTTAAGTTGGTATTTAAAACATCATCCCATTGCTCTGATTTCATTCTCATTAATAGCCCATCTCTTGTGATTCCAGCATTATTAACAAGGATATCGATAGAACCATTGATTTTTATAATTTCTTCAAAAGCTTTACCTACTGATTCCTCTTTTGAGACATCAAATTTTAATTTATGAACTTTACCGCCGGACTTTTGAATAGAATTTACAACTTCCTCAGCTTTTTCATCAGAAGATGAATAATTGATAATTACTTCTGCTCCCAAATTGCTTAGCTCTAATGCAATTTCCTTCCCTATTCCTCTGCTGGCTCCAGTAATTAAAGCAACTTTTCCTATTAAAGATTCTTTATTTTTCATTGTAAAATTTTTATAATTTAAAATCGTAGTACTTTTTGTGCAAACATATTGCTTTTATTTATAATTGTCTAGAAAATATAAATTCAAATTATTGTGCATGTATTAATTCCCGCTGCAGGTAGTGGTAGCAGAATGAAAGCTGGAAAAAATAAATTACTTATTGAATTAGAAGGTGAATCACTTATTTATTGGACTATAAGATCTATATTTTCCGCAAGTTTGGTAAGCTGGGTAGGGATAATTGGGCAACCAAGTGATAAAAAAGAATTATTAAAATCAGTAAAAGATTTTTCCTCTAAAATTAAATGGATTAACGGTGGAGATACGAGGCAAGAGTCAGTTTTCAATGGTTTAAATTCTCTGCCATCTAATGCTGAGAAAGTTTTAATTCATGATGGAGCCAGATGCTTAATAAATCCAGGCTTGATAAATAAATGTGCTTTCGAATTAGAAGAAAATGATGCTGTCATTTTAGCTACCAAAGTTACAGATACTATAAAGATTGTCGATCATAAAGGATTTATTAAGGAAACTCCTAATAGGAAAAATTTGTGGGCAGCCCAGACACCTCAAGGTTTCTTAGTGGATAGATTAAGAAAAGCACATAATATGGCAATTAAGAAAAACTGGTTAGTTACAGATGATGCCTCACTATTTGAAATGTTAAATTGGCAAGTAAAAATAATTGAAGGAAATTCTTCGAATATAAAAATTACATCTCCACTAGATATGAAAATAGCAAAACTATTTTTAAAGGACTATTTGTCACAAGGTATATGAATACTTAGATTTCCATCATTTCCATTAAGTGTGGCTTCGCAACCAAAAGGTATGCATGCATTTCCAGAGATATGTCCAATAGGGAGGTCAAAAAGTATTGGGATATCAAACTCTTGAAGGCTCTCAATTATTAATCTTTTAAGCAAGTCTTTCCATTCTGGAGTACATAGATTATCTGTAAAGCTTCCGAATCCAATACCTGCAATCTCATTAAACTTTTTTGTCATTCTCAAATAAGTTAACATTCGATCTATTTTATAAATATCTTCATTTATGTCCTCAAATATTATTATTTTCCCTTTTAGTTTAGGGAAGTGATCAGTACCTATTAAAAAACATGTAATAGTTAGATTAGAAACTAAAATTTCTCCTTTCGCAATTCCTTTTTTTAAAGGGATCCCCTTAATATCTTCAATATATCCTTCAAAAAGTAAATTTCTTAGTCTTTTTAAACTCCATTCAGGTTCTTTAAAAAGAGTAGTAATCATAGGTCCATGAATCGAGCCAAAAGAACCTTTCGAATATTTTGATAACAACAGTGAACAAGTATCAGAGAATCCCATCATCAATCCATTTCCCCAATTTATATCTTTTTCTAAAAGTCTTGCTGCTCCCCATCCTCCTTTAGCAAAAATGATGAATTTCATACTTTGGGCATTTTGAAGTTCTTCAAATCTTGTTTGATCATCTCCAGCAAAATAACCAAACTTTCTTGAGAGGATATTATTGTGAACAATCTTCAACCCCCACGTTTTTAAAATATCTATGCCCTTTATGAAATCACCTTCATTATCTATAAAAGAGCTTGGAGCTAAAATGTTAACCTCATCTCCTTTTTTTAATTTTACTAACATTCTTTTTATAAGTTATGAAGCGATTATGAATCCCAACAATATTAAGCCTCCATATATAGATTGGTTTTTAAAATGATCACTAATTTTTTTAATGGATTGTTTACTTTCAGGAAATATTTTCAAAATATCTTTTTGCATTAAAAATCCAGTTATTAGCCAAATTGGCCAAAAAATAAAAGTTAGTTGATTGATGAAAGCACATATTGCAAGAAAACCGGAAGTTAAAAAATAACAAATTTGAATAGTTTTTTTTGTATTGGAATCAAGGTTTATTGCGGAACTGTTTACTCCAATCTGAATATCATATTTTTTATCAGCCAATGCATAAACAGTATCAAAACCAAAAGTCCAAAAAATCGTAGCGAGCCAGCAAAATAACAAAACAATACTATTGATGTTACCTTCGTTGGCAGCCCAAGGTATTAAAACTGAGAATCCCCAGCATATTGATAAGATAAATTGAGGATATTTAAACCATCTCTTTGCAGAAGGGTAAATTAAAATTAAAGGTAAAGCAAAAAAAGCAAGTGAAATAGAGAGTAGTCTTCCATTCTCTGGAAGCGATAAAGTTAAAAAGAAACTACATGTAATCAAAAATATAAGTATTAAGTAAGCTGTTTTAGTACTTATTTTATTTGCAGCAAGAGGTCTGTTTTTGGTCCTTAAGACTTTTTGATCTATCCTTTTATCCCAAATATCATTAGCCACACAACCTAAACCACTAACTAATAATCCACCTAGTATTATTTTTATCAAAATGTATATACTTGGATTTGATTCGGGAGTTAGATATAAACTCCATCCGGCAGGAATAAGTAGAATAAGTCTTCCAGTAGGCTTATTCCACCTTAATAATTCAAAAAGGATGTTTAATTTAGAATTTAGGTTTTTCTTTATCACACGATCTATATTTCATAACTTTAAATAATCTAACTAGAAATTAGGTTATTTTACAATTTAATAATCATTCTTAAGTATATTAATACGGTATTTAGAATCTCTATTTTTAGAGAATAAAAATGATACAGAAAAAAAAATTAAGTAATCTGCAAGAAAAAGATATTTCTGTAGCATCAATTGATATTGGAACAAACTCTACTCACCTCTTAATCGCAGAGATTAATTCAGATCTCAAATCCTTTTCAATAAAATTTACTGATAAATCTACAACACGTCTAGGTGAGAGAGATGAAGAGGGAAATCTTACTGAGGAATCAATTCAAAGAGTTTTAAAGACCCTAAAGCGTTTTAAAGAGTACTGCAAAAGTAATGGTGTTAATCAAATAGTAACTGCAGCAACAAGTGCTGTTAGGGAGGCTCCAAATGGTCGAGACTTTTTAAATAGAGTTAAAAGTGATATTGATATACAAATAGAACTTATAAGCGGATCTGAGGAGGCTAGATTAATCTATCTTGGCGTTTTATCTGGCATGGTTTTGGAAGATGAGTCTTACGTAATTATTGATATTGGTGGAGGCTCTACAGAATTAATACTTGCAGATAAAAAAGATGCGATAGCTCTTACAAGTTCTAGAATTGGAGCTGTTAGGCTCAAAAATGATTTTTTTCTTGATAGCGAACCTATTAATAGAGAAAGATATAAGTTTTTGAAAACTTTTATTCAAGGCTCGTTAGAACCATCGATTGAAAAAATTAAAAGGAGATTAGATAGAGGAAAAGCGGTCTCAATGATTGCTACAAGTGGAACTGCAATCTCACTAGGAAATTTAATTTTATCTGATCTTAGACAGCCAAAACAAAAGATGCATGGTTATAAATTTAAAAAAGAAAATTTAGAGATAGTCTTGGAAAAATTAATTAAAATGCCAACTTCTGAAATAAAGAAAATGCCCTCACTAAGTGAAAGAAGATCAGAAATAATAATTCCAGGTGCATTAATTTTGAATACTTCAATGGAGATGTTAAATTTTGATCACCTAACATTAAGTGAGAGGGCCCTTAGGGAAGGATTAGTAGTTGATTGGATGCTGCGCCAAGGAATAATAAAAAACGAATTTAATATTCAAAGTAATATAAGGAAAACTACCATAGTGCATCAGGCTAAAAAGTTTGGTGTTGATAAAGACAGATCTGAGAAAGTTACTAATATCGCATTTCAAATCTACGAACAAACTAAAAACATTTTTCATGCCGATTCTGATTCAAAAGCAAAAGATTTACTTTGGGCAGCCTGTAAACTTTATGATTGTGGGAAATATGTAAATGTAAGTTCTTATCATAAACATTCTTGGTATTTAATTAAAAACTGCGAATTATTGGGATATTCTCAATTAGAGACTAATATCATAGCTTCAATTGTTAGATATCATAGAAAGACTTTACCTAAAAAAAGACATGAATCTTGGCAAAGTTTAATCGCAAAAGAAGATAAAACATTAGTACTTGAAATGTCCTTGATTTTAAGATTAGCAGCTTCTCTGGATCAAAGACCTGAAAATGTATTCTCGTCGATTAATATTAAATTGCTAAATAATATTCTTGTAATTGAACTGATACCTTTAAAATCAAATCAAGATCTTCTTCTAGAAAAATGGAGCTTAAAGTTATGTAGAAACGTGCTTAAAGAATTGAAAAACTTAGAGTTGAAAGTTGTCTAATTTTTATTGATAAGTTCTTCTTTTGGAATTTGATTTTGGAATGATTCTGAAAAAATATTAAAAATTAAAGATGAAGCTAAAAGGCCTAATATTCCTGAAATTAAAATAAAGATAATATTCTCCAAAGAATTCTTGTTATTAATGTCTCTGTTTTTTTTAGCTTTTATCGAGACTTCTTGAACAATTTCTTCAATGTTTACTTCTTTCCGTTCAGTTTTGAATTCACTCATTATAAACTCTGTATCAACTTTGAGCTTTTCAGAAATCCTACGAACCATTGCTTTTATAAAAACTTTTTCTGGTAAATGATCTTCATTACCTTCCTCTATAGCCTGAAGTTGGTGAGATCCAATTTTTAAATCAGAGGCTAATTCCGCAATTGATTTATTTCTGCTTAGTCTTGCTTCTTTAATAAAATTGCCAATTCTTTTTAAAGAGGCATTATTGTCTGAATTATTAGATTTTATTTCGTCCAAAGCAATTAATTTTTCCCCAATTATAGTTATATATATCTATCTATCAACTTTATTCAATTATTTGCCTCTAAAGAGATGTTTGTAAGATGGATTATAAAGATTGGATCTATTTGCAATAGTATTAATTGCAGGACTAACAATATAGATAGTAGTTCTAATAAGTTCGTTTTCAAGAGAAAATTTTTCCATATCCTTCAATTCAATTACAGATGTCCAACCATCATCCCAAGATACTCTATAACCAACAATTACTTTAGTTTCTGGAGGGTAAAATTCTAATAAAGTTTTTTGAGAACTTTTTATGTGTCTAGCACTCAAATAAAGACATAAAGAGGATTTGTGCTTGGCAAGATCTTCAAGTGATTCTTTTTCAGGCATCCCAGTTCGGCCTCCTGCTCTAGTCAGAATTATAGTTTGAGTTATATCTGGAATTGTAAGCTCGGCCTGATGATAAGCTGCAGCTACCTGAAAAGCACTTACCCCAGGAATCACTTCAGTCTCGATATTCTTTTGTTTTAATATTTCTAGTTGTTCTTTAACTGCACCATATAGGCATGGATCTCCATCATGCAATCTAATGACGGTTTTACCTTCATTGAATCTTTCTATCATTTTTGAAGTGATTTTTTCTAGAGTAAGAGTACTGGTTTTTATTTTTTCAGAACCTTCAATCGAAAAATTTATAATTTTTTGAGGAATTAAAGAATCAGCCCAAAATATAACGTCTGCAGATTCTATTTTTTTTAATGCTTTGATTGTTAGCAAATCAGGATCGCCTGGACCAACTCCAATAAATGAGATCTTTCTATCCATTATTTCTTGTTTTGTTTTTATATGATTTTAATCTTAAAAAAAATATTCCAATTAATCCAGAGGAAAATAAAAAAACACTAATAAACTGTGCCATTCGTAGTCCTCCATCGCAAAAGGGTGGAATTCCCCCAATACATAAAGGATCAATTCTTAAACCTTCAATCCAGAATCTTCCGAAACTATAGCCAATTAAATAAAGACAACTAATAAAGCCAGGCCTCACTGAGGTTTTGTTATTCTGTTTGTAAAAAATAGTAATCAATAATAAAAAAATTAAAAAATTCCATAATGATTCATAGATAAATGTTGGATGAAAAAACTGGTAATTTATAAACTCTATTGGTCTATTTTGTATGGGTATGAACAACTTCCAAGGTAATTCGGTAGGTATTCCAAAAGCTTCGTTATTGAAGAAATTCCCCCATCTACCAATGGATTGGCCAAGAATAATAGATGGAATTAATATATCTATAAAGGTCTTTAAATGAATATTTTTAGATTTACAAAAAAATAAAATACATAAGAATCCCCCAATTAAGCCTCCATGGATTGCTATGCCTCCTTGCCAAAGTGCAAGAAAAGATGGAATTTGAATTACATAATTAAAAAGGTCAAAAGAAGTAAAAAAGTTATTACCACTATATTGTCTCCATTCGAAAATTACATAGTACGCTCTAGCTCCCATGATTGAAGATATTATTAAAGAGGGTAAAATATCACTTATATATTTAGGATTAATATTTCTTGATTTTGCAAGCTTTTTAGAAATAAAAAGTCCTATTACTACTGATATAGAAATTAACAGACCATACCATCTAATAGTTAGAAAACCTAAATTTAAAAATGTGTCTCCAGGCGATTGAATAAAAGCTTGATGTGTAAGCATTTAAAGGTTAATTAAACACCCTCAGCAGCTTGTACTTTTTCAACCTGCTTCTTCTTGAGAACTAACAATATTTGAGTTAGGCCTACACCAAGGAAAAATGCAATTAATCCTATTATTCTATAGGGGCTTTGTAGCACTACTTCAGCATCTAGTTGTCCAAAACCTCCTACATTAGGGTCATTAGTAAGAGGATCTCCTGCACTTATATGGTCTTGTTCTTTAACAATCAGTTCAGGACCAACGGGAACTGCCTCGGTAACTATTTCCCCGTTCTCATTCTCAATATTAATTTGATAACTACCATCTTCAATAGTTTCTATTGAATTGATAGTGCCATCAGAAGAAGAAGTAAATATTACATTGTTACTCTTGTCACCAGTCGGATAAACTTGTCCTCTGCCTCTATTCCCTCCTATATGCAACGAGTACTTTCCATAGTGATACTCTTTATTGGTGGCTGGATTAGGGGAAAGGACTGGAAAAACGATTTCTTTATTAGTATCCCCTGGTAATGGCCCGACAAGAATTATATTGTCTTTTTCCTCGCTGTAATTAGTAAAGTAAACTCCCTCGGTTTCTTCTTTTATTTCATCGGTCCATCTTTCCTGAGGTGCTAATTTAAAGCCATCAGGAAGCATAACTACAGCTCCAACTTGTAAAGGAACCTCTGAACCGTCAGCACCTATTTCTTTTATGTCATCTTTATAAGGAATTTTGACTACAGCTTTGAAAACACTATCAGCTCCTACGGCTTGAGGAACCTCTGCAATAGTTGGCATTTGAGCTAGATGGCAATTTGCGCAGACTATTTTTCCTGTAGCTTCTCTGGGAGATTCGTAATTTTGCTGCGCCCAAAATGGATAAGCAAAAGAGGAACTTGGAAAAATTACAATGCTGGAAATCAAAAGCAGTGTGCAGAGAAAAAAGGTTGTTTTTTTCATAATTTGTTTTTTAAAATTAATCATTCTCTTAAGCCCACCAGGGATTTTCATTAGTTCTAAAATCTGTTTCTGACCACTGTTTTACAAGTACAGCATCATCATCTACATCAACATGTGCCAAGGCCAAAGATAAAGGAGCAGGTCCTCTTACTACTTTCCCATTCGTATCATATTGACTTCCATGACAAGGACATATGAATTTATTAGCACCGCTATCCCATGGAACAACGCATCCTAAATGGGTACAAATAGCATTTAGTCCAAATTCTCCTATATCTCCTTCACTATTAACAATTAAGTAAGTTGGATCTCCTTTGAGACCCTGCACTAAACTCCTATCTCCTGCTTGATGACTTGCTAGCCAACCGGTCTTTGTTACTGGGTTACCTAATTCATCTTTTGCGGAAGTTCCACCACCACCACCGCCAGCTCTTAGTGGCATAAAATAATTTGCTACTGGATATAAAGCTCCTAATGCTACTCCTGTTGCTGTACCAAATGTAAGAAGATTCATAAATTGCCTTCGACCCATGGAGGGAACGTCATTGGAACTTAATTGAGTCATTCGATACTTGAGACTGTTATTTATTAGTTATTATGAATCAGATTGCACGATTTCTGTTGCAAATAGATAGGACTTTTAATAATTTAAAGTATAAGTTTTTATGAGATTGTTTATTATTAAATTATGAAACCTTTGGTAGTAGATGAGATTATCCATTACTTGATTCACAGATGGGGTAAAAAATATGACTTTAGATTGTTCAAAAGAGGAAAATATTTATATTTTCAAATGATGTGGGGTTATTTTGGGCAAGAATCTTTCCCATTAAATGAAGAGGAATATAAAAAATCAATAGCAGATAAAATTGAAATATTAAATAGATGCGGCTATTCAGATAAAGTAAGGGAATGGCTTAAAAAAGTCAATTCAAGACCAAGACTAGGAAGAGCTGTAAGCCTTCAACTAAACATTAATGAGAAGATGAAAGAGTTTTTGATTTAAGGCTTTCAGATATGTAAGTTAGCCCAGCTCCTACAAAAAATAGAAATATTATCGATATTGAGAGCAATGACATAGTTAAAGGATCTGTTGAAGGTGTAATTACTGCGGATAAGATCGCAGAGGAGATTACCACTATTTTCCAATTTGATAGCATTTTTTCTGTAGTAATAATTCCAAGTGAACCAAGAATAAATTGCAAAACTGGTAATTGAAATGCTATGGCTGTACTTGACATTAACAATAAAACAAAATCAAAGTATCTCTCTATGGACCATGTTGGTTCAACTATATCAGCTCCAAAATTTATAAAGAAATTTATTGCTGCGGGAACTAAAATCCACCAGGAAAAAAGTAAGCCAAGAAAAAATAATAAACCTGATCCAAAAACAGCCGGTAAAATTAGGTTTTTTTCTTTTTTAGTTAAACCTGGAGAAATAAATAATATTAATTGATAAAAAATGTATGGAATCGAGACGATTATTCCGCTATATCCTGCTACTTTTATGGCAACAAATAAAAATTCTCCAGGAGCAAGTTGTAATAAATGTATATCGCTTGCAGGAATCTCTAAAAAAGAAATTAAAGGCTTAATTATTAAAAAACTAAAAAAAATGCAAATTATTATTGAATAAATAGAATTTAGTACTCTTTGTCTTAGCTCCTCTAAATGATCAGTAAAACTCATTGAATCATAATTATTATTTTTACTATCTTCTGTTCTTTTCATTATGGAGCTAATTTTATAATTTGAAATAATAAATCATTAATTTTATTTATAAAAAAGCGTAATTTTTATTATTAGTAGCTAAGAACTATTTACTAAATTTTGGATTCGTCGGATCAGGCAATAAAAATGGAGGAGCGTCGTTTAAAGAAGACTCTCCATATGTTTCATATTCTCTATAACCACCCATTTTCCCATTTGTTTTCATCAATGCACTTACGAAAGCAAGTAATAGAAAAACAGTTGGAGCTCCAATAATTAATGCTGCTCCGAATAAATACCCTACAATAAATTCTGGGAAACTATGATTACCTAAAAATTCGTGAGTTCCTAGTAGAAAATCTAACATTTAACAAAATTATTTTTCTTATTATAGGCTAAATAACTATTTTAAGATTTTTTTTAATGTAATCTTTTCCTCTTGTAGGATTACCCCAAAGAATTTCTACATTATTGAACGAAACACAACCAGGACCTCCTTTTGTGATTTTTTGGAGGTCTTTAATATTTACAAGACTTATAGGGACTTTAATATTCATTTTTGCCTTACTAAATAAGGCTGCTAAATCTGCTGATATTTGAATGTCTTCATCTGATGGGTTTTGAGCTGAAGACTTTAAAACAACATGACTTCCAGGTGATTCTTGTGCATGGAACCAAAGATCCCCTTTTTTTGAAAACTTAAAACTGATTAGATCATTTTGCCTCATATTTCTTCCTATTTGTACAGTTAAGCCTTTTGGAGTATTTATTTCTATAGGGGATGAATCTAATCCAGATGAAACTCTTTTTTGTTCCCTTATATTTTTGATTCTTACATTAAACTCTCGACAAATTTCAGTTTTAATTTCTTCAAGTAAATTGATTCTAATTGTAGGATTTTCATTTTTTAGAGAATTTAAGTTATCCAATAGAGCACTAAATTCTTCTAATCTATCAAGTTTGTTTTTATAAATATCAATCCTTTCTTTAATTAAATTTTGTGCTCTTTTAAGCTTTTTTGATTTTTTATAAAGCTTTTGGCCTTTGATAATATCTTGCTTTTGTATGTCATGAGTCATGAATATTTTGTCAGCCTTTTCTTTATATATTTGATAATTTTCGGAGTTAATTAAAAGATCTGATTGCAAATTTAAATTCTTTTTCTCAAAAGTTGTTTGTTTAAAAATTATCCCATCAATTTTTTTTATTAATGCATCAATTTTCCTTTGTTTTAAATAAAAATCATAATAGTTTTCTAATCCTTTAATTTGATCAATATTATTTTTATTATTTATTTCATTCTTTAAAAACCAAACTGAATAAAAGAAATTGTCAAAAATTGAGAAATTAAAGTTGTTATTATTAAACCTATCAATCCATATTTTCCAACTTTGGTATATCTTTTTTAAGTTGGGTTCACTTATGAAATCAATATTTTTATTCATTATTTCTTCACTGTCCAGATTACTAAAAATCTCAAGTTGCTTTATTAAAATTGGACTTACACCTTGATAAGTATTTATTAGGCAGTATTTAAGTGTCTCAGGAACTGTAGAAATAGATTCCTTCCATGTTTTATAAGATTCGTTTGGACTAGGCTCCTTTTTCATGTTTTTGGGAGGCTCTGAATAGAAAGAGCCTGTAGAAACGGTACGAAAACTAGATTGATTAGAGTTTATTTGTTTGCCAACTGCAATTATTTTTTGATTATTATCTAAGTAAAAAATATTACTGTGTTTGCCCATTAATTCAAAAATTAAGTATTTATTTATTTCATCTCCAGGTTTTTTTGCAAATCCAAATTTAATAACCCTCTCAAATTTATCTTGTTTGAGGGTAACTAGAGCCATATATTTCAATCCATATCTTAATTGTTTGGAGAGGGTACTTTCTGCTCCAATTTTTTCAGGCCTATTTATTTTAAGTATTCGTGCAGAATCACTATTCCAAGAAACTTCTATCCAAGTTTGGCTATTTAGTCCTCTTAAACAAAATTGAATTATATTAGATTCGGGTTGTTGAGCAGTTTCAAACCTAGAGGGTAAAACTTCTTTTGATAAATCATGCAATACAGATTTAATAGATGTAATATCCATTGTCTGAGGTACTCCGTTTTGCATTATTTCTAATATTTATTCACCAGATTTTATTTTACTGTAAAAATTTTAATATGAAAAATCTTAACAAACTCATAATTATTACAGGTCCTAGCGGAGTTGGCAAAGGCACTATCGTTAAGAAACTTTTAGATAGAGATAAAGATATTTGGCTTTCTATTTCCGCAACAACAAGAAACCCCAGGATGGGCGAGAAAGATGGAAAGAATTATTACTTTGTAAGTAATGAAAGCTTTAAAGAGATGATTGATAAAAAAGAATTTCTTGAATGGGCTAAATTCTCAGGAAATTATTATGGAACTCCCTTATCAAAAGTCAATGAAAAGATTGAAAAAGGATTTATTGTTTTACTTGAAATTGAAGTTGAAGGTGCAAAACAAATAAAAGAAAAATTTCCAGAAGCTTTATCAATATTTCTTCTCCCTCCAAGTAAAGAAGAATTAGAAAAAAGGATAAGAAAAAGAGGTACTGAAAAAGAGGAGGCTATACAGAAAAGACTTAGCAGAGCTAACTACGAAATTCCATTCTCAAGCAAATTTGATTTTGCCTTAACAAATCACGACATTGATGAGACAGTAAAGGCAGTTTTCAATATAATTAAGTCTGGAAATTCTCTTTAAAATCTCAGCTCATTGGATGAAATAATAAATCAGGAAAAAATCTATTGAATTCAATAATTATTCCAGCTGTAAGGCTTAACCAGACTGCGGCAACTACTGGAGCTGACCTGATAAATTTTGTATTTAAGATTTTGAACATTTGTTTTTTAGGTTTGTGTGAAAAAGGTTTTTATCTAGGACCATTAAGCGTAATATTATTATCTTTTTCTCTTAAATCTCCATTTCTTCCTTGCTTATTTGCTAATAAAGGCCATTGAGCTCCTTTAATAAGACATTTTCTTGCTAGGTCTAAATCAATAATAATTTCAAGGTCTGCAGGGTTCTTAGTCTTTTTAGATTCAATTAAATACTCTCTCCCAGACCATCCTATAATTCCTGCAATATATATAAATAATACTCCAGGAATTAGTAAGTCTCCTTCATGGCCTCTATTTAATAGTGCTCCCCATGGTTCAAGAGGTGGGCCTATTATTAAGTGAGGCAATCCATCATCACCACAAGCTGCTTTCCCATACCTTTCAAATCTTGCAATATCTTTTTGGCTTGTAGCAGAACTTGCTCTTTCAATAAATTTAGAATTTTCTGAACATTTTGAAAGGGCGGAAGCCGTGAATTCTGTACTGGCTCTATCTGCATTTAATGCTGGACCATTAGCTGCTAAAGCAAAAGGGGTTATTCCAAGTAAGAGAAAAACCGAGGTTATTATTGAAAAAAAGAATTTCATAAGTTGCAATCTTTAATTTCTTTGATGTTTTAATTAAGAAATCATTACTAAAATAGAACAGTATCGAATCAAATATGCTCAAAGTTCTTGCTATTGAAACAAGTTGTGATGAGACGTCCGTCTCAATTGTTTCTAATAGTGGAGATATTTATAAAATACATTCAAATATTGTTGCATCACAAATTGAAGATCATTCTAAATGGGGCGGAGTTGTACCCGAACTAGCAGCGAGAAAACATTTAGAATTAATTCCTTTTGTCCTAGAACAAGCTGTAAAAGAATCAAAAATGAGTATTGAAGAAATTGATGTCATAGCATCAACTGTTACGCCAGGATTAGTAGGTTGTTTAAGAGTTGGCTCTATTACGGCTAGAGCATTATGCACATTATACTCAAAACCTTTCATGGGGGTTCATCACTTAGAAGGACACCTATCGTCAATATTATTTTCAAAAAACTATCCAAAAACCCCCTTCCTTACATTACTTGTAAGTGGAGGACATACTGAATTAATTAAAGTTGGTGATCAAAGAAAAATGAAAAGACTTGGAAGAAGTTATGATGACGCCGCAGGCGAAGCTTTTGATAAAGTAGGGAGATTATTGGGATTAGGTTACCCTGGAGGCCCAGCGATTGAGAAAATTGCTAAAGAAGGTAATGCCTCAAAATTTAATTTACCTAAATGCAAGATATCTGATAAGAAAGGTGGTTTTTTGAAATATGATTTCTCTTTTAGTGGTTTAAAGACTGCTGTATTAAGATTGGTTGAGAAAATCAATCTTGATGGGGATGAAATCCCAATTCCAGATATTGCGGCAAGTTTTGAGAGGGTTGTAGCAGAGGTCTTAGTAGAGAGGACAATAAGATGCGCTATTGATAATAGTTTAAATAATATCGTAGTTGTTGGAGGAGTTGCTGCTAACGATACATTAAGAAAAATGATGATATACGAAGCAAGTGAAAAATCCATTAAAGTTCACTTAGCTCCAATAAGTCTTTGCACAGATAATGCAGCTATGATTGGAGCTGCGGCTTTATTTAGACTAAAATCTAGGCCCCATGAAAGTTCTCTTAAATTAGGTATTTCAGCGAGACTTCCCATTGACCAAGCAAACACTCTTTATGAAAAAAAACCTCCTTTCTAATATCAATGAAAAAACAATCCAAAATAGAGCTGAAAGAAAAAAATAAACTTGTTGATAAGCGAGAGCTGAATTTATGGAAAAGAGGCTTTACTCCTCAAGCAGAAATTTGGAACGGAAGAATGGCAACTATTGGTATAGGAATAATTCTGATCATTATTATATTGATAGGTAAATTTTCCAATATTTAAAAATTGTTTTATTAATTTATGCTCTTCTAATTTTTAAAAAAAGTCTGGATTACTAAGTCTTTAATTAGATTTAATTAATAAATATTGTTTATAGTGGACTTGAAATGAGATAATTGATTTAATCAATTAAATTAATATTTTTTATTTAAAGAAACTTATATGACGCCTGAAAGGCTTGGATTACTCTGGGGTATAACTGTATTTGCAGGAGCATGTGCACGTTTAATTTCTTCTATCTCAGGGTTTCCAAGTGTTGTAATTTTATTACTTTCTGGATTATTCATTGGTCGTTCAGGTTTAGGACTTGTTGAGCCTCTTGATCTTGGACAGGGACTCGAAACTATCGTTGGACTTTTAGTTTGCTTAGTTTTATTTGAAGGCGGGTTAAATTTAAAACTCCCTGAAGGAAATATTAGAAATACAGTTTTAAAAATTTCATTTATAAGATTATTTATTTCATTATCAGCAGGAATATTGATAGCTCATTGGTTAGCAGGCCTATCATTTCCATTGGCAGGAGTATATAGTGCAATAGTTCTTGCCACGGGACCCACAGTAGTTTCTCCTTTGGTAGACCAAATAAAATTGGTCTCCCCACTTTCCGAGGTCTTAAAAGCTGAAGGGTTAGTTCTTGAACCAATTGGTGCAGTTCTTGCTTTATTACTATTAGAACTGATATTGGGAGATCTACACGGCATTAAAGAGGTGTTTATTGCCTTAATGCAGAGATTAGGTGGGGGAGTTTTAATAGGTCTAGGTTCTGGATGGTTGCTATCTGAGATTTTAAAGAAAATAAAAAATGAAGCATCATTTGGAATTGAGCTTCAAGTTACATTGGGTTTTATTTTTCTTGTCTACGGAATTTGTGAATACATTTTGCCTGAATCAGGTTTGCCAGCCTCTGTCGCTGCAGGATTTATTGTTGGGAAAAGAGAAATTATTGATAAAGAAAGATTAGATAATTTGATTGGAGAATTAGCCCAACTAGCAATAACCGTCCTTTTCCCTCTGCTCGCTTCTGATGTTTCTTGGGGAGAATTAAGTCCTTTGGGTTGGGGAGGTATTATTTGCGTTTTAACGTTGATGTTAATTGTACGACCAATTTCCATTTTCTTTGCAACAATGGGAAGAGAATTAGATATTAAGCAAAGGGTGTTTTTAGCTTGGTTAGCGCCAAGAGGAATCGTTACTGCCGCTGTAGCATCTCTTTTCTCAATAAGACTTGAGCAGGCAGGTGTACTTGGTGCCGGACGTCTACAAGGCTTGGTATTTCTGACGATACTAATGACAGTTGGAATTCAAGGACTAACGGCAAGGCCCCTTGCGAGTTCCTTGGATTTAATTGAAAAAAATATAGTTAATTAAGACATCTTTTAATTAGTGTGATATCGGTTTTGTTTTCAGAAAATAATTCCCAACTTTGTATTAAATCTGGTCCGCTAAGACACCCAAAAAAAGCTACTCTTAATGATTTCATTACAATCCCTTTTTTAATAGAATGGGTTTTAGAAATTTTGTTGATTATTTCTCGAGCTTTATCGTTATTGACCTTAGATATATTTTCTTCTTTTAAATAATGAAGTATTAATTTTAAAGATTCTTTGGTATCGCAATTGTTTTCTAGAAATTCCTCTCCCTCTATTTGCATTATTGACAAAGAAAAAAATGGTTTTGATTGATCGATGGCATCCGTTAAAAGGATCATTGAGTCTTGAATTAAATTTGTTAATTTCAAATCCCATTCTTTAGAAGGAGATTTCCAACCCATATTTTTCCAGTAATTCTTGATAAATTTACATAATTTTGTCAATTCCATTTTCTTTATGTATTGGGCATTAATCCAATTAAGTTTTTCCCAATTGAATTTGGCACCAGCTTTATTAACATCTGATAAATTAAAAACTTTAGATATCTCAGCTAAGGAAAGAATTTCACTCTCAGGATCTTTTGTTGACCATCCTAAAAATGCCATATAGTTAGCTAAAGCTTCAGGTAAGTAACCCATCTCTTTAAATTCATCGATGGAAGTTACAGAATCACGCTTAGAAAGCTTTTTACCTTCACTATTCAATATAAGAGGAGTATGAGAAAAAACTGGTAATTTAAAACCTAAGGCTTTATAAATCAATATTTGTTTCGCAGTATTCGAAATATGATCTTCACCTCTCACTACATTTGTAATGTTCATGAAATTGTCATCTACTACAACTGCGAGATTATAAAGAGGATCTCCTATTTCATAACCTAAAGCTCTTCTGGATAAAACCAAATCACCTCCAAGATCCTTTCCTTGCCATTTTATTTCGCCTCTAATCTGATCTTCCCATTTAATTTCACTCCCCTCATCAATCTTAAATCTTATTACAGAAGATCTTCCTTGAGATATAAATTCTTTTATCTCGTTTTTAGAAAGATTTCTATGCCTATTGTCATGCTTTGGTGGTAAATTTCTTATTTTTTGTTTTTCTCTAAGCTCAAGAATCTCACTTTCTGAAACAAAACATCTATAGGCCGCTCCAGTTTCTAAAAGTTTTTGAATATTATTTTTGTGAATAGAAATTCTTTTGCTTTGTTCTATAATCTCTTCATCCCAATCAAGTCCCAGCCAATTCAAGCCTTCTAAGATATTGTTTTTATAAATAGATTTAGACCTCACACTATCAGTATCTTCTATTCGAATCAGAAATTTACCATTAGTTTTTTTTGCGTACAACCAATTAAATAGTGCTGTTCTTGCTGTACCTATGTGTAATAAACCTGTTGGACTTGGGGCTAACCTTAAACGTTTTTCCAATTTCTTTTAGAAAAGAACGGGACCGACGGGATTCGAACCCGCAACTTCCGCCGTGACAGGGCGGTGCTCTAACCAGTTGAACTACGGTCCCAGAAATTTTGTTCTGATTTAACTACAGAACTGACTTTAAAATTATCAGATGACAATAGTCAATTAATGTTGTTGTTGTAATAAAAAACATTCATTAATTTGAGGATTTAAAAAAATAATTAGTTGTTGTTAAGGTAAAAAGTAAAAATTTCCTTAAGGCCTAAAGCCTGCAGGCTCAATTAATCTAACTTGGTTTCCACGAGCTGTAAATTCTCTGCCTTGATCGCTTTGAACTACAACTCTACCTCCAGATTTTACTCTGATAACTCTTGCACGAACCCATCCTAAAGCAGCTGATTCGAGGACTTTAACCACATCCCCAGGTTGAAGATCTAACTCCATCTAAATGAAAAGAATAATTTACAAAATGTTGATCCAAACGCGTCGTGGAGGACTTGAACCCCCGACATCAGGTTTTGGAGACCTGCGTTCTACCAACTGAACTAACGACGCAATAAAAGGATTATAAGCGCCTTTATGACCATTAGGTTGAAATTACTTTACATCCTTATCGGTCAAAGCGTTGTTTTACGCGAGTAGCTTTTCCTACTCTATCCCTCAGATAGAATAATTTAGCTCTTCTTACTTTACCTCTACGTTCAACTTTTAGAGAGGCAACTTGTGGACTATGTAGCATAAATACTCTTTCAACACCAATACCCTGAAAAATTCTTCTAACTGTTATTGTCTGATTAAGGCCACCATGTCTCTTAGCAATAACAACTCCTTCGTAAGGTTGAACCCTTTCTTTGTTACCTTCTGTAATTTTTACCCCAACTTTTACAGTATCTCCAACATATATTTCGGGGATTTGATTTTTTAATTGTTCACGTTCAAATTCTTTTATTAAATTAGATGAACTTAAACTTTTTTCAGGTTGGGTAATTAACTCTTTCCCTTCATCTTTAACAGATATTCCTGAGGATATATCTGTTTCATCAATGATTTTTGACTCGGATTCTTGTTTCTCGTTTGCCATTTTATGCTCAATAATTCTACAAGATTTTTATTTTAACCTTTCGACTCGCCTTTAGTAACCTTTTTAGTAAATGAAAAATTTTTTGAAAACATTTGGAATCCCGTTATTAGCATCCAAATAAGTCCTAAAGAATTCAGAATTACGTAGATTAATTCACCATTATCTCCAAGCCACTCCCCTTCGTGTATAGACATTAACCAGTGAACTTCTTCCCTTGAGTATCCTAATAAATCTTTCGAAACCCTATAAAATAATCCAGTTAAAGCAGAAATGAACAATGGGAGGAAAACCCAAGGTGCCAATGATTTATGAAATTGCCTAGAATTAGTAATAAATTTCATTTTCTGTTTTTCTTTTTTGAAAGATTGAAGGTAGCCATTCCGACTATGGTTATTTTGATGATATTTAACTAATACTATTATTTATTCCAATGAAACTTTTTGCAGATCTTTTATTAAATAAAAATAATTCTAAATCTAACGATCAAGCCCCTTTTATCCAAAGAAGAAGAGGAATTGAAATAAAGTCTTCAAGGGAAATAAAATTAATGAAGAAATCTAGCAGGATTGTTGGAACTGTTTTGAGGGAAATAAATGACCTTATAAAGCCTGGAATGAGTACAAAAGATTTAGATGATTTTGCAGAAAAGAGAATAAGAGAAATGGGAGCTGTTCCAAGTTTTAAGGGTTATCATGGCTTTCCATCTAGTATCTGCTCTAGCATTAATAATGAAGTTGTGCACGGCATACCAAACAAAAATAAAATAATTAAAGATGGAGATCTTGTGAAAATTGATACTGGAGCTTATCTAGATGGCTTTCACGGCGATAGTTGTATATCGATTTGTGTAGGTGAAGTCAGTGAGCAAGTAAAAAAACTCAGTGAAGTAGCTTTTCAAGCTTTATTCGCAGGACTTTCGAAAATTAAATCGGGTAATACACTTCTTGATGTGGCCGGCGCAATAGAAGATGTTGTGAAATCAAATGGATTTAGTGTTGTTGAGGACTATACCGGTCATGGCGTTGGAAGAAACCTTCATGAGGAACCTTCCGTTTTTAATTTTCGGACTAATGAACTGCCGAATGTTGTTCTTAGAGAAGGCATGACATTAGCTGTTGAACCGATTGTTAATCAAGGGAGTAAGTTTTGTAAAACTTTAAATGACAAATGGACAGTAATAACAAGAGATGGAAAATTATCAGCCCAATGGGAACATACAATAGTAGTTATGAAAGACGGCATCGAAATTTTGACAGATAGAGATTTTTAGTTGTTTGATGTTAATATTTTTAAAAATTTACAGTATAAAAAATAATACAATTCTTTAATTGGAAAAAAAATGTACGTTAGAGGATTTGGGCTAATAATAATTAAAAAAATATTTAAATTAGCAAAATTGTAAATGTTATTGGAAACAAATTCTGGACTCATAATGCCAATAGGATTTAATTTTGATTTGAAAGGCCCCAAGATGATTTTTTTTATTTTAAACTTTTTCTTTAAATTCTTATCGAGAAGGTTTTTCTTAAATGAAACTAATTGACCAATTAGCGATTTACTTATTTCGTAAGAGGGATTTAAGGCTGGCAATATTTCTGCTTCAGATGTATTAATCCAAATTTCTTTTGCATTTGGTGAGTTGTTTTCGATTGTAATTGCTTCAAACAAAGTTAGAAATTTCAATTTGCTTAATGCATTTATTTCTATTGAATTTTCATAATCTGATTTTTTACTAGTATCATAAATTCCATGGTTTAAAATCAAGATATCAATTTTTTTTAAGTGCTTTTCTAGTAAGAATTCTTTACCGCATTGCCATGTAATCCACTGATTGGGAGAATCATTGTTTATTTCATAATCATTTTTGCTATGAGTAAATCCAATAACTTTATATCCTCTTTTGCGAAATATTTTTGTTAATTCTTTGCCTAAAGCTCCTGAAGCTCCTGTGATACCAACAGTTTTTCCTTCACTCATTATAATAATCGGATTTTTTAATTTTGATAATAGAGATTAGTATTATTGATAATTTTACTTTGAAGTATGTTTTTTAACTTTATTTGATTAAAAGTATTAAATAAACAATTGTATACTAATTAAAAAAATATTATCTTGGATTTATGAATAAATTAATTCATTAACTATGAGCAAGATATTATTAATAGGCTCATGTGAGCCATTTAGTGGTAAGTCAGCATTAGTACTTGGAATAGCTAAAGAACTTTTAGATCAGGGAAAAAAAGTGCGTGTTGGTAAGCCATTAGCAACATGTATTGAACTTACTAATTTACCTTCAATGACTTACGAGGGGCTTATAGATGATGATGTTAAATTTATAGGTAATACCTTAAATATTGAAGAAGAAAACTTAATTCCTTCAGTAGGTTTGTTAGATGATATATCTGCTGAGAAAAGAATTGCTAATAAAGATATCAGCCCAGGACAAGGATTTAAACTAATTGAATCTTTAGTAAATGATGATTTTGATGGATTAAATATTCTTGAAGCTGCAGGGAGCCTTCATGAAGGAATGATTTATGGTTTAAGTCTACCTCAGCTTGCAAAAACTTTAAACTCAAAAGTCCTTATTGTTAATCAATGGGAGGATAGTAAAAGTGTAGATGCCTTACTAGATGCAAAAAAACAATTAGGTGATAATTTTGCAGGGGTTGTTTTGAATGCTGTTGTTCCTGCGGAAGTAGAAAAAATAAAGAATAAAATAATACCCTCTCTTCAAGATATGAACATAAAAGTGTTTGGGGTGATGCCTAAATCTCCATTGCTTAGAAGTGTCACTGTAGGAGAACTTGTGAGAAGATTGGACGCTAAGGTAATTTGTTGTCCTGAAAAAGAACAATTACTCGTTGAAACATTAAGCATTGGTGCTATGGGGGTTAATTCCGCGATGGAATTCTTTAGAAGAAGGAGAAATATGGCTGTCGTAACAGGAGCTGATAGAACTGATATCCAACTAGCAGCTTTGGAAGCTTCTACCCAATGTTTAATTCTTACTGGTTTAGGTGAACCATTATCACAACTTATTCATAGAGCTGAAGAGTTAGAAGTTCCAATTTTAAAAGTAGAGTTAGATACTCTTGCTTCAGTGGAAATTATTGAACAAGCTTTTGGTCATGTCAGGATACATGAATCAATAAAAGCATCATACGCTATACAATTAGTTCAAGAGCATGTAAATCTAAAAAATATTCTTGAAACAATAGATTTTTCCTGCAATTTTTCAGATAAATGCTAATTTCAAATATAGTAATCATTTTATTGTGAGTCGTTCTTTAGACCTACCCTCAACTGAAGGTGTTGACACCTTAGCTCAAGAACTTGCAAAACTTCAAGATAATGGGAAAAGAAAGATTGCTTTTTTGGGTAGTAGACACGTGCCTGTTGTCGATATTCATTTGATCGAGCTTATTGCAAGGTCATTAGCAGAAGAAGGTCATACTATCCTTACATCAGGATCTCAGGGCGTAAATGCAGCAGTTATTAGGGCTGTTTTAGAGATAAATCCCTCTTTGCTGACTGTTCTTTTGCCACAGAGCTTAGATAAGCAATTACCTGAAATTAAAGATCAATTAGAGAGCGTCATGCATTTGGTTGAGAAGAGCGAGAATGATGAATTGCCTTTGCCAATGGCAAGTAGTCTTTGTAATCAAGAAATTATTAATAGATGTGATCAATTAATTTGTTTCGCTTTTCACGATAGTGAAACTTTATTAAATAGTTGTAGATGTGCTGAAGAAATGGGCAAGGTGGTTAGTTTGTTATTTTTTGATTAAATTAACCCCTTTTATTTTTTTTTAAGTTTATTTGGGGTAATAATTAAATTAATTTAAGTTTAAGTAATGGCGGAAAATTTTTCATTTGATGTAGTTTCTGATTTTAATAGACAAGAATTGGTCAATGCTTTGGATCAAGTTAAGAGAGAGATTTCTCAAAGATATGATCTTAAAGGAACAGAAACCTCAATAGATCTAGAAAAAGATAACATTTTAATTACTACAAATAGTGAATTAACTTTAAATTCAGTAATTGATATTATTAGACAAAAAGCAATAAAAAGAAAACTCTCTTTAAAAATTTTCGATTTCAACAATATTGAAATAGTAAGCGGAAATAAAGTAAAGCAAACTATCACTTTAAAGAAAGGGCTTAATCAAGAAATTGCAAAAAAAATCAGTAAAGATATGAGAGATGAAATTAAAAAGATTAATGTAAGTATTAATGGTGAAACATTGAGGGTTATGAGCAAAAGCAAGAATGATCTTCAATTAGCAATTAAGTTACTTGAAAATTTGGAGGAGACCTATAAAATTCCTCTACAAGCAAATAATTATCGATAATATGTAAATAATTAAGATCTTAGAATGATGGATTATTCAAAATCTCTTATTGATTTATTATGTTTAAAAATAAAAGATTACCCACGTTTTTCTTTAACAGAAATTGAGAAATTTTGCTGGATGGCTGCTCATGAGCATAAGCATGGGGTCTTGCCTTCTGAATACGATATAAGAGAAATAGATGAGGATCTTTATTTACAATTATTGCAGAAATTCAAAGCAAATTAATTCATAACATTCATTAGTTAATTTCGGAAAACAATTATTAAAAAAATATTTTAATTAAATACTCAATTAATGCATTAATTAATTTCTTTAAATATGATTAATGAAAATCAAACTTAAATGTCAACATCTTTCAAAAATGTCACTCCAACTGGACCTGGAGGAACAGCAACATTACTAATTGTATTATCTTTTACCGGATTTCTTTTGCTCACACAATCATTATTTGTAGTCCCTTCTGGTCAAGTAGCTGTGGTAACTACTTTAGGAAAAGTAAGTGGTGGTTCAAGAAGAGCAGGATTAAACTTTAAAGTCCCCTTCGTTCAGTCAGTCTTCCCCTTTGATATAAAAACTCAAGTTCAGCCTGAGAAATTTGAAACATTAACAAAAGATCTTCAAGTTATTAGAGCAACAGCTACTGTCAAATATTCTGTTAAGCCAAACGAAGCGGGCAGGATTTTTGCCACAATTGCGAGCAGAAATAGTGATGTTTATCAAAAGATAGTGCAGCCTTCTTTACTTAAAGCCCTAAAATCTGTCTTCTCGCAATATGAATTAGAAACAATAGCAACTGAATTTAATGTTATTTCTGAAAAAGTTGCTGACACTGTCGCTTTGGAATTGAACTCTTTTGATTACGTAGATGTTAAAAGCTTAGATCTTACTGGTTTAGAAATAGCTGAGGAATACAGAGCGGCTATAGAACAGAAACAAATAGCTGGACAGCTACTTTTAAGAGCTAAAACAGAAGTTGAAATTGCTGCACAGGAAGCATTAAGGTACGAGACCCTTAATAAAGGCTTGAATGATCAAGTTCTTTTTAAATTATTCCTAGACAAATGGGATGGTAGTACACAAGTGGTACCAGGACTGCCCGGCACTAGTGGATCAATCCCACCTGTAATTGTTGGAGGAAATAATAGATAAAATTAATTTTTTATAACATTAAAAGATTGATCGAATGCTTCTAGCGTTCGATCAACTTCTTCTTCACTATGGGCTAATGAAGTAAATCCAGCTTCGAACGGACTTGGAGCTAAGTATATGCCTCGTTTGAGCATCTCCCTATGAAGTTTGCCAAAGAGTTCTGAATTATTTGTTTTTGCTTCTTCGAAATTCCTTACTGGTCCTTCACATAAGAAGAACCCAAACATAGCACTAACGTTCCCACCATTGATTGCAATACCATTATTTTCAGCAGATTGAATAATACCTTCAATCAACCTAGAAGTTGTTGATTCAAGCTTTTCGTATGTTCCTTCTTGTTTAAGTAATTCAAGAGTTTTAATGCCTGCTGTCATTGCTAGTGGATTTCCACTTAAAGTCCCGGCTTGATATACAGGCCCAGATGGTGCAACCATTGACATTATTTCCCTTCTTCCTCCATATGCCCCTACAGGTAAGCCTCCTCCAATCACTTTGCCGAGGGTTGTCAAATCAGGCGTAACTCCAAATTTTTCTTGAGCTCCTCCATAGCTAATTCTAAAACCAGTCATCACTTCATCAAAAACTAGTAAAGATCCATTTTCAGTTGTGAGTTCTCTTAATCCTTCAAGGAATCCAGGTTCAGGAGTAATAAATCCTGCATTACCAACTATAGGCTCAAGAATTACCCCTGATATTGCATCAGGATTCTCAGCAAATAATTTTTTTACAGCTTCAAGATCGTTGTAAGGCGCAGTTAGAGTATTTGCTGTTGTAGTTCTTGGAACCCCTGGGGAATCTGGTAAGCCTAAAGTAGCTACTCCAGAACCGGCTTTTACCAAAAACATATCAGCATGACCGTGATAACACCCATCAAATTTTATTACTTTGTCCCTCCCCGTAAATGCTCTCATTAGCCTTAAAACTGCCATGCAGGCCTCAGTACCACTGTTTACAAATCTAACCATCTCTACAGATGGAACAGCATCTATTACCATTTCTGCAAGTTTATTCTCTAACGCACAAGGTGCTCCAAAACTAGTTCCTTTTTCAATTGCTTCTTGCAATGCTGTAATAACTTCAGGATGGGCATGTCCACAAATGGCTGGTCCCCAACTTCCTATGTAATCAATATACCTATTCCCATCAACGTCCCAGGCATAGGGACCTTTTACTCTATCAAAAACAATTGGCTGACCACCAACAGACTTAAATGCTCTCACTGGGGAACTAACCCCTCCTGGCATCAATTCTAAAGCTGAAGAGAAAATTTCTTCAGAATGAGTAGTATTTAATATGTCAGTCAAAATTTAAATGAATGTAGTTTTGAGAAAATTTCATCATGTCCTAACTTAGAAATAAGTAAAAATTTTGTCAATCAGATTGAAATTCTACATTATGATATTTTTATTGCGATACTTTGGAATGTAAATAATTAATTCTGAGAAAAATTTGATATGAAGTTAGCTAATTTCTAAATTATTCTTTACTATAAAGAGTTTTGAGCTTCATAAAAATTAAAGATCTTTTGGAATTATATTTCGAAAAGATCATCATCATCATCTAAGTAATCTTCATTTTGATTCTCAATCTCTAAATTAATTAATACTGGAGCATGATCACTAGGTTGTAGATTTTCTCTTTGATTCCTTTCTATTACACAGCTTTTGAGTTTTGATGAAAGGTTTTTACTAATATAAATATGATCAATTCTCCAACCCTTATTAAGTTCATATGCATTATTACGGTAATCCCACCAACTCCAATGCCCAGAATCCTTCTCGAAAATCCGAAAAGAATCAATAAATCTTCCTTTAAGAACATTATTAAGTGCTTCTCTTTCCATCTTTGAAGCCATTATTCCGCCTTCATATTTCTGGGGGGAATGAATATCTATTTCCTTTGGAGCAATATTAAAATCACCTAAAAAACAAACTAAATCATCTTCTCCAATTTGCTCGTCTAAGAATGATGATAAATGATTTAACCATTTAATCTTATAATCGAATTTGTCAGAATCTAACGAAGAACCATTTGGCACATAAACATTTATTATTTTTAACCCATTGATATCTGCAGAGATTAATCTCTTTTGCTCATTAAATTTTATAGAAATTATCTCCTCTACATTTTCGTTAGTAAATCCTTTATTTACATTTTCGATCTTAAACTTGCTTATTATCGCCACACCATTGTAAGACTTTTGCCCATTGATAATAACTTCATAGCCTAACTCTTCAAAATAAGACAAGGGAAAAGCCTCATCTACAACTTTAGTTTCTTGAAGACAAAGGATATCTGGATTTACATCTTTAATCCAATTAGTAATTTGAGAAAGCCTTGTTCTTACAGAGTTTACATTCCAAGTCGCTATTAGCAATTTATTACCAAACTATGTAAAATTAAAATAGCAAATAATTTAAAACTTAAATTATTTTGAAATTAAACAAAATGAAATTGAAATCAAATAAAAAAATATCAGTTTTAACGAGAATTCTCATTTTATTAATATCGTTGATCAATATTAAACCAGCTTTAATAAGTGCGGAAGAGTCATACCTAAATGAAATTGAAATTGATTATTCTACAAAATCTGATACAAATAATTCAGCTTTACCTGCTAATCCCTTTGAAATAGTGGAAATGATTAGAAGGGCTAATAGTATGAACGATGCGACTAAGCCATCTGATGCTATTGATGATGCTTTAAAATTATTCAATAATATTGAAGAAAGAGAAAGTCTTTAATTCAATAATTTTATCTTATTAAAAACATTTTCTAAATAGTAATTATGATAAAAAATCCTATTCAAGAAGTTACAAATAAATTACAGTACAGGGCAATAGGTATTGTCAAAGGTATCTATAAACCCATTAATATCGATCAATTAAATCGAGGAACAATAAGTGATAAGGAAGGAATAATAATCGAAACAGTTATTCTGGGTAAAGCTTTAGCACTGATAAAAAAATATATAAATTTAGAGAGGGATTATTTTTGGATTGTTTATCCAAGAAATAAAAACATTAACAATCTGCATTTTCAGGTAGCAGGTATTTGGGATCCTTATCAATTAAATCAAGTTGATAAGAATAATTCTGAAAAGGACACTAATGAATTGTTAGAGGAATTGAATTTAAATAATAATTATTTTTCTATTAGAGGAATATTGGTTTATGTAAATACACAAAAAAAAGAGATTGTTATAAAAATTTGTTCTTCTCCACCTTCAAAAAGATCAAAGTACTCTAATTTTAAAATTATTATTGAAGGAGAGATCTCTCTTCAATATTTGAATAACTTTGTAAGCCTTAATGTTATTAGGGATGGGAATACACTTCGAATGGTTAAATACGAAATTATCGAAAAAATAAAAACTAAATAAGTTTAGTACTAAATATGATTAAGAAGTTTTTATCTTTAGAATTTTAATTATTCAACGATTTATAAATGGATATGGAAGAAATATTAATTGAGTGTTCCCCTGGTGTCTCAGGGGATATGTTATTAGGCGCCTTTATTGACTTGGGTGTACCAAAAGATGTAATTGAAAAACCACTTATATGTGTTGGATTAGAACATTTATATTGTTTAAACTTCAGAGAGTCTCAAAGTTGTTCAATTCGAGGAATCAAGGTTGAAGTGGAGAAAGTTGATCAAAGTACCAAAAGAGATTGGAGTAGTATTAAAGAATTAATTTTGAATTCTCAATTAGAAAAACAACTAAAAAAAAGAATTTACGAAGTTTTCGAGTCTTTAGCGTTAGCAGAGGGAAGGGTTCATGGTATTGATCCAGAAGAAGTTCATTTTCATGAGATAGGTGCAATAGATTCCTTGGTAGATATCATTGGAGTCTGTGCTTCAATTGAATATTTAAAGCCAAAAAGGATTTTTTGTAATGAACCAACTTTAGGAAGGGGGTTTGTTCAGACTGATCATGGCAAACTATCAATACCATCTCCTGCAGTAATTGAGTTATTAAGAAAAAAAGATATTAAAGTGATCTCGAGTATTGATTCATTATATGGTGAATTGTCAACTCCAACTGGAATAGCCTTACTTAGTAATTTGGTTGAATCTTTCCAAATCCCTCATAAATATTCTATTGATTCCTATGGAGTAGGAATTGGGAACTTAAAACTTCCATGCCCAAATTTGGTTAGGGTTATAAAAATTAATTCTATTGATGAAAATTTAATAGACCAAAAGATTAGTCCAAGGCTTGAAGAGGTTTGTGTTCAAGAGGCATGGATTGATGATCAAACATCTGAAGAAATTGCAAATTTATTGGAGATATTTAGAAAAGAAGGTGCTTATGATGTTTCATCTCAAGCAATAAATATGAAAAAAAACAGAATAGGCTTTTCTATACAAATTATTTTACCTCTTAAAAAACAAGATTATTTCAGGAAATTGTGGTTTAACTATTCTACTACTATAGGATTAAGAGAAAGAAAACAATCGAGGTGGGTTTTACTAAGAAGAAAGGGGGAATGTTTAACAACTTTTGGAAAAATTAAGTTTAAACAATCAATGAAACCTAATGGAACTATTTGTATGAAACCAGAAAATGATGAAATTTTGAGATTGCAAATTGAGAATAATAAAACAGCTCAAGAAGTAAGAAATATCATTAGAGAATCATGTAAGGAATTTGAAGCTTTTGAAGATTGGAAATAAGATTTAATATGCAAAAAATGTATTTTATAAAACTTTTAAAAAATCTTAAATTTGAAATCCTGAAGAAACTTTTTTTTCTTTTAAGCATTTCTTATTTCTCTTTTTATTTTTTTAAAAATTTTGATCAAATTTCATTAAATATTGATTTTGCTAAAAATGGAAATTATATATTTTTATCATTTTTGTTTTGTATGGTTAGTATTTTTTTTAATGCACTGGCTTGGAAAAATATAGTTGTTTGGTTTGGGAAAACAAAGACTAAAAAAAGTTTAATTTCTTTTTATGTTCTTACTAATATTCTTAAATATGTGCCAGGAGGTATTTGGCATTTCTTTGAAAGATATTCCTTTCTAAAGGATATTAGTAATCCTCAATTAGCTTTTTATTCGACACTAGTTGAGCCTTATTTTATGATATGTTCATCTTTCTTATTAGCGTCATTTGGAATAATTTTTTCCCCATTTTATTTTTTATTACTCTTACCCTTGGTATTTCTGAATAAAAAATTAATTTACCTAATTTTGCTTAGGTTAGAAAACTTAAAAGGTAAAACCACTAGTGCTTTAAAAATTAATAATGAAAAGTATATATTCGAGGAAAGAATAAAAATAACTTCTTTCTTCCCAGCAAAAGCTTTTTTGATAGAAATTCTTTTTGTATTATCAAAATTTTTTGGATTTATTATTTGCTTTAATGTCTTTAATTTTGACAATCAATATAGTATTTTCTACTTATTGGTAATTTTTTGTTTTTCCTGGGCTATTGGATTAATAGTCCCAACAGCCCCTGGCGGGTTAGGTGTATTTGAGGCTTGTTTTCTTTTTTTTGTTGGAAAAAATATCCCGCAAAATATAATTTTTGAAAGTTTGATTTACTTTAGATTTATATCTACCTCGGCAGATTTATTTTTAGGGTTACCTTACTTATTTAAAAATTTTTTAAAAAGAATTTAGTTCTTATTTTCTAAGCTTGGAATTAATGTGCTTGATGCAATTAGTCCTAATACTGTTATAAAGATTGCAGGTAATATGGCTTCAGCCATTCGCTCATCTCCGGCATATTGATATATCCTTACAGATAAAGTATCAAAGTCAAAAGGTCTAAGAATAAATGTAATTGGTAATTCCTTTATGGTGTCAACAAATACTAAAAGTGATCCAACAAATATCGGACCTTTTAGTAGTGGAATATGTATTTTTTTGATAATATCAACCCAATTAGAGCCTAGCCCCTTTGCAGCCTCATCAAGGGTGGGAGATATTCTTTCAAGACCAGAATCAAGAGTACCTTTTGAAATAGTTAAAAAACGAACTACATAACCCCAGAGCAGAAGAAAAATAGCAATAAAATGGAACTTTGAATTGGAAATAGTTATTAATGATATAGCTAATACTGTGCCAGGTATTGCATATCCAATACCTGAAGGGAATGTTATTAATCTCAAAAGTAAGTTCTTATTCTGACGATTAGCTAGAGTTAATATTAAAGAAAAAATTAATGTGACTATTGCAGCAATTATTCCAAGGCTAATAGTTCTCAAAGTAAGAGATAATAATTCTGTAGTAAATCCTTTTTTTAGTTGATCAATATTTAATAAAAACCAAGAAAAAGGAACTCCAAGAGAAAATAATGGTGGTAACAAAGTAAATAAAAATGCTAGGTTAGATCTATTTCCTTTTAACTCAAATCCCAATGATTCTAATGATGCAGGATTTTCACTCCAACGTTTGCTCTTCCTTCTTGAAAGTTTTTCAAACAAAATTAAAGTAAAAACTATTATTAAGGCAACTAATGATAATCCAATTGCGCTCTTAGGATTACCTTCAATAATCCAATTCTCAGTTATACCTTTAGAAAGACTTGGAATATTTAATAACTCAACAGTCCCTAATTCATTCATAACCTCCATACACATAAGGCTGATTCCAGTTATTAATGCTGGGAAAGCCATAGGAAGAGCAATTTTAAAGAAGCTGCTCCAGGGGCCAACCCCTAATCCCCTACTAGCATTAATTTGATTAACTCCAAATTTATTAAAACTTTCATTAGCAAGTATGAAAACATAAGGGTAAGTTGTAATTGAAAGGATAAGAACTCCCCACCATAAACCAGTTATTTGATATCCACAAATACTTCCTAAATCCTGTAAAACTGCAGTTAACAAATATGCAGGAGTTGCTAATGGAATTAGTTGAAAAATACGAAGAGTTTTCCTTAATCTAAATTCGCAATTTGATAGTAACCAAGCATTTAAGGTCCCTAAACTACCTCCAAAAAAACTAGTAAGTATTAAAAGTTTTAATGTGCCAAATGTCTCTTTTCTTCCTGAAATACCTAAAGAAAAATTCCCACCTAAAATAAAATCTATTCCCTCAATTAAAAAATTTAAAATTGGGATTATAACTAATACTGCAACTATCAAAGAAGCAATATTTAAAGGCTTTAAATCTGATAATAAATTATTTATTTGTTTAATAAAAATTTTCAACAATTAAATAAAACTTTATTATGCTTCTTATTTAGAATTAAATCTACAACAATCAAGTTGATTCTTAATAGTTTGATGATCTAAATTTTTTCCAATTAGGACAATTTTATTTGATTTTTCATTTTTCCATTCATAATCATCAAGAGAAAAACGTTTGCCAGACAAATGGAAAACATGTTTTCTTTCGCTCTCCATAAACCATAAAATTCCTTTGGCTCTAAATACATTTTGTGAGATTTGATTATCTAAAAAATTTTGAAATTTCCTTAAAGAAAATGGTTCATTC
>JAOOLH010000009.1 GCA_028408675.1 Prochlorococcus sp. AH-716-K03
GAAAAATATAGAAAAACCTTCTATATTGGAGTAAAAGAAGATCCTTTTGATGAAGAATATTTTAGCAATTTTGATGTAGGATTTGACCTGGACGAAGAAGGTTATCGAATTTTATCAAGTAAAATAATCGTTGAAGAGGTTGAAAGCGAGGATCATCAGATATCCCTAGTTGAGGTAAAACAAGTTGCCGATGATGCTCAAATAGGTGATACGGTCGTTTTAGATGTCACTCCAGAAAAAGAGGATTTTGGCAGAATGGCTGCCTCAACTACTAAGCAAGTTTTGGCTCAAAAGTTGAGAGACCAACAAAGAAAAATGATTCAGGAAGAATTCGCGGATTTAGAAGATCCTGTTTTAACAGCAAGAGTTATAAGATTTGAAAGGCAATCTGTCATTATGGGTGTTAGCTCAGGTATCGGCAGGCCTGAAGTAGAAGCAGAACTTCCCAAAAGGGATCAATTACCGAATGATAACTATAGAGCCAATGCAACATTTAAAGTATTTCTTAAAGAAGTTAGTGAAATAGCTAGAAAAGGTCCTCAACTCTTTGTAAGTAGAGCTAATGCTGGTTTGGTAGTGTATTTATTTGAAAATGAAGTTCCTGAAATTCAAGAAGGCACTGTCAAAATTGTTGCAGTATCAAGAGAAGCAAATCCTCCTTCAAGAGCGGTTGGACCAAGAACGAAGGTTGCTGTTGATAGTATTGAAAGAGAAGTTGATCCCGTTGGTGCTTGCATTGGATCTAGAGGAGCAAGAATTCAACAAGTAGTTAATGAATTAAGGGGAGAAAAGATAGACGTTATCAAGTGGTCATCTGATCCTATTCAATATATATTGAATTCTTTGAGCCCTGCAAAAGTTGATCTTGTCAGGCTTGTTGATCCAGAAGGACAACATGCCCATGTTTTGGTTCCCCCTGATCAATTAAGTCTTGCTATAGGGAGAGAAGGTCAGAATGTACGTCTAGCAGCTAGATTAACTGGTTGGAAAATAGACGTTAAAAATTCCCATGAATATGATCAGGAAGCAGAAGATGCTGTGGTAGCAGAATTAATTATTCAAAGAGAGGAAGAGGAAAATCTCCAAAGAGAAGCAGAACGTAGATTGGAGGCAGAGCAAGCAGCAAGAGCTGCAGAAGATGCAAGATTAAGGGAACTTTATCCTCTTCCAGAAGATGAGGAAGAATATGGGGATGAATCGTTCAATGAAGAAAATCTTTCAGAAAACGACCCAATAGAAAACGTCAAAGAAGATGAACTATTGTCTACAGAGGAGAAAACACGGTGATACAGAAATCTCCTGTTATGCGTAAATGTATTTCATGCAGGACAACTTTTGATAGAGATAATCTTTTTAAGATTACTAATGATCATAAGTTAGGAATAATGTTTAACCAAGGCATGGGTCGTTCTGCTTACATTTGTAAATCAAAAAAGTGTTTCACAAATTCTAAACTTAAAAAAAAGCTTCAAAAAGCTCTAAAAGGCATTTCAAATCCTGATTTTTTTGATATTTTTGAAAGGGAAATTGCAAACTACAAATAACAATCCCAAAAGGGCATATAATTAAAATTATATTCTTTTAAAATTCCAAAAAAGAGTAACAATTAGACGAAATGACTATCAGCGATAAAATCAGAGTTTATGAACTTTCCAGAGATTTAAAACTGGAAAATAAAGATATACTGGATGCTGCTCAAAAACTTTTAATATCAGTTAAGAGTCATAGCAGTTCAATAAGTCTAGAGGACGCGAAAAAAATTAAAAATCTTTTAAATAATAAAGGTTCTGGTAAAAAGATTCTCTCTGTTAGTAAATCTACATTTAAAACAAAAGCTGAAAAACCAAAGAATATTAATAATCAAAAAGAAGAGACCAAAACTCCTACAATTAACTTACATCAGGAAAAGTCCTCTAAAGAAAGTTTAAATAAAAAACCCCTTTTGATTAAGCCAGTAAATAAAGCAGAAAATTCAATAATTAGCTCAAATAAAAAAAATTCAAATAAAATCCAGAATCCTCAACCTCCTACTATTATTTCTAACCTCAAATCTCAATCAGCTTCCAATACTCAAAATAAAAGTAATAATTCAATCAAAACAAAAACGAATCTAAAAGACAAAAAAGAGCAAACGTTTAATCAAGACAAAAAGGCTCTGAACAATCCTTTAAAACCAGCTACTAAAATTCCTGTAAAGCCACCTATTCAACTAATTGAAAAACCTAAAAATTTAGCTAATAGCAATAGAGAAGTAATTATTAACAAAAATAGTACTCCTATAAATCAAAAACTTAAACAATCAAACAGATTTGAAAAGGTTAATCAAAATAATCCTCTTAAAAAGAATTTAAATAATCCTCGTGTTAAAAATACACCTGAACTTGTTGGAGCACCTATTAGAAGAGAAGATCCGAAAATTAATTCAAAGAAGCAAAATTACAACAGCAATCAATTTTCATCAAATACAAAAATTACTCCAAATAGACCAGGTATTACTAACAGACAAAATCCTAATAAGCCAGTTGATAACATAAATGGTATTCCAAATAGACCAGGAGTTCCAAATAGACCAGGGACTCCAAATAGACCAGGTAGAGATGGGTCCTATAGACAAGGTCAGGGAACACCAAATAGACCAGGGGCTCCAAATAGACCAGGTAGAGATGGGTCCTATAGACAAGGTCAGGGAACACCAAATAGACCAGGGGGTCCAAACAGGCCTGGTGGAGGCGGGTCTTATAGACAACAGGGGGCACCAAATAGATCAGGGGCTCCAAATAGACCAGGTGGAGGCGGGTCCTATAGACAAGGCGAATTTAACAGAGCTGGTTCCAAATACAACAATCAAAATCCTTCAGGAATCAGGAAGCCGGTAGCACCTAATGAGCTGATGCAGCTTCAAAAAACGAATACATCAGATAAAGACAAACTTAATAGATCTAATGTTGACAAGCAAAAAGAGTCGCTTAAGCAGAAGGCAAAAGCACCTAACAATCGTTTAAATGCATCGCCTACAACTAAAAAACCACCACATAGATCATTTACAAACAACTCTAAAAAACCTGGCAGAACAGATTGGGACGATAGTGCAAAGCTGGAAGCATTAAGAAGTAAAAACCCCCAGAAACAAAGACAAAAAGTTCATATTATTGGCGAGAATGATGATTCATTGACCTCTGAGACCAGCGGTTACTCAGGAGAGAAAGTTTCAATACTATCAGCTAGTTTGGCTCGTCCAAAAAAAGAAAAATCTGAAGAGCCAAAATTACAAAAAGCTTCACGACAATTCAAGAAAAAGAAAAAAGAGACAACTAGGCAAAGACAAAAGAGAAGAGCTATGGAACTAAGAGCAGCTAAAGATGCAAAACAAGTAAGACCTGAGATGATAATTATACCCGAAGATAATTTAACAGTTCAAGAATTAGCTGATAAGCTCAGTCTTGAGAGTTCTGAAATAATAAAGTCTCTTTTCTTTAAAGGCATTACAGCTACAGTTACCCAATCACTTGATTTGGCAACTATTGAAACTGTAGCTGAAGAATTTGGAGTCCCTGTTTTGCAAGATGATGTGGAAGAAGCTGCCAAGAAAACAGTAGATATGATTGAAACTGATGATAAAGAAAATCTTATTAAAAGGCCTCCTGTGGTTACAGTAATGGGTCATGTTGACCATGGTAAAACAAGTCTTTTAGATTCCATAAGAGAATCCAGGGTAGCATCAGGAGAAGCAGGTGGAATAACCCAGCATATAGGAGCTTATCAAGTTGAATTCGAGCACGAATCAAAAACAAAAAAACTAACTTTTCTTGATACTCCAGGCCATGAAGCATTTACCGCTATGCGTGCAAGAGGTACAAAAGTTACTGACGTAGCTGTACTTGTTGTAGCAGCAGATGATGGTTGTAGACCACAAACACTTGAAGCTATTAGTCATGCAAGAGCCGCAAAGGTGCCAATAGTGGTAGCTATAAATAAAATTGATAAAGAAGGAGCTTCTCCAGATAGAGTTAAACAAGAATTATCTGAGAAAGATTTAATTGCAGAAGACTGGGGAGGAGACGTTGTAATGGTTCCAGTAAGCGCTATCAAAAAACAAAATATTGATAAATTACTAGAGATGATCTTATTGGTTGCTGAAGTTGAAGATCTCCAAGCAAACCCATCAAGATTAGCTAAAGGGACTGTTATTGAAGCACATTTAGACAAAGCTAAAGGTCCTGTTGCAACTTTATTAGTCCAGAATGGAACATTAAAAGCTGGCGATGTTTTAGCGGCAGGTTCAGTACTTGGAAAAATTAGAGCAATGGTTGATGAACATGGTAATAGAATTAAGGAAGCTGAACCTTCATGTCCAGTAGAGGCACTTGGATTTAGCGAAGTTCCAACAGCAGGTGATGAATTCGAAGTTTATCCAGATGAGAAAACTGCTAGAGCGATTGTCGGAGAGAGAGCTACTGATGCAAGAGCAACAAAATTAGCCCAGCAAATGGCATCTAGAAGGGTGAGCTTATCATCTTTATCTACCCAAGCAAATGATGGAGAACTTAAAGAATTAAATCTAATTCTTAAAGCAGATGTCCAAGGTAGTGTAGAAGCAATATTAGGTTCACTAGAACAATTACCAAAAAATGAGGTCCAAGTTAGAGTACTTCTCTCTGCTCCAGGTGAAATAACGGAAACTGATATAGATCTTGCTGCTGCTTCTGGCTCAGTAATAATAGGATTCAACACTTCATTAGCTTCTGGCTCCAAAAGGGCTGCTGATGCAAACGATGTTGACATAAGAGAATATGAAGTTATCTATAAACTCCTAGAAGATATCCAATCAGCCATGGAAGGATTACTTGAGCCTGATCTAGTAGAGGAATCCTTAGGTCAAGCTGAAGTAAGAGCGACTTTTGCTGTTGGTAAAGGAGCTATCGCAGGATGTTATATACAAAACGGTAAGCTGCAAAGAAATTGTTCTCTAAGAATACTTAGATCAGATAAGGTAATTTTTGAAGGTAATTTAGATTCTCTTAAAAGATCCAAAGATGATGTAAAAGAAGTGAATACAGGTTTTGAATGTGGAGTCGGGTGCGATAAATTTTCAAATTGGAATGAAGGAGATATAATTGAGGCATTTAAATTTGTAACTAAAAAAAGGACTTTAAATAAATAATTTGCTCAATCCTCTTTGTTTCTATCAAGGTATAATAAGAGAGTAAAAAAGGCACAAGCTCCTACTTGTATTAAAAGATTGTTTTGCTGGATTTCATAACCATTAGCAATTTTCAAAATCATTATGAAAAGTCCTAAAAAAGCTGAACCTGTAAAGGCTATCCATAATACTCTTCTTAAACCTTTAAAAGGAGCCTGAGACTCCTTAAGTAATTTTTTTTTTAATTCAGGATCAATTTTTGACATTAATTATTTCAAATATAAAATTAATTCTATATTAAAATTTCAAAATTTTATATTGCCGGTATAGCTCAGCGGAAGAGCAACTGTCTCGTAAACAGTAGGTCATTGGTTCAATTCCGATTATCGGCATTTAGATTTCATATATTATCAATTTCATGATTGAAGGAAATAAGATTTTCAAAAAAATTGTTAAATTTTTTCTCTTTATTCCTCTTATTTTCTATTTTGGGAAAAGAAGTTATATAGCTTTTGACGAAGGATTCTATGCTCTACAAGCTAGATGGATACTAGAAAAAGGTAACTGGATAATTCCTTTATGGTGGGACGATTATGTTTTGGACAGAACAAATAGTTTACAAATTTTAATCGCAAAATCACAAGAAATATTTGGAAAAAACATGTTCGCCGCATATTTACCCACAACAATTGCAGCAATATTAATGTTATTCATAACTTATAAATTACATGAAGAATTTTTTGGTAAAAATCATGCAATCTTTTCTCCACTAATACTTTCTACAACATATTTATGGTTTGACTACTCTCATTTAGCTACACAAGATCTTATTTATTCTTGCTTAGTAACTATTGGAGTATTTTCCTTAGTAAAAATAAAAACAAATAAAAACAAATTCTATATTTTAATTTTTGGTACTTGGATAGGTTTAGCTTTTATGATGAAGACTTTTCTTGTAATTGTTCCTCTAGCAGCACTCTCACCATATTTTTTTACAAAAAAAGATTTATGTATAACAAAATTCTTTTGGCTTGGATTAATAATTGGGTTTATTCCATATTTTTTATGGGCTTATTATGCAAATTCTTATTTAGATCAGAATATTATCTTTTACTTGTTTGGGAAATTTAGAAACCTTTCAAATAAAAACAATTTTACAAATCCTTTTTATTATTATTTTTGGAATATACCAATAACATTCTTACCCTGGAGCATTTTCTCTATCGTAGGTTTAGTATCGAACACTTTGCAAGATAAAAATAAGAAATTAGTTTTAACTTATTTTCCACTAATTTTAATATTCATAATAAGTATTTTTTCTACAAAAACACCGTATTACCCTCTACAAATATCTTCAATACTATCTTTAAATGCATATATTGGTATTAAATATTTACTCAATTCAAAGAGATATAAATCTAAAGTTATTTTTATAACTTCAAAATTAATTCCTCTATTGATCATTTGTTTGGTTTTTGCATATTTAGTTTTCTTCAAAAGTACCGTAAATTTCAATTTAAAAGAAAATATCTCTATAGTTTTAGGATTAATATCATTTGCCATAGCTTGGTCTTTTATAAAATACAAAAGCAAAATCAAAGATATTTTTATTACTTTAATTATTGGTCCCTACCTATTAACATCCTTACTATTGCAGTCAGGTTTATTTACAGATCGATCAAGAGAATTAAGAGAAACTATGGAATATTTATCTTCATTAGATATTCTCAAGAATCAAGTCATTATGGTTGATAAAAGTAATAGTGGAGAGGTAAAAGCACAGTCAAAAATTATAAGAATTTCTTTACTAACCCCAAATTTAGGAGAAAGTGTTAACAGCATAAAGGATCTAAACGAATCAGATTTAGCATGGTCCACCTTGTCTTCAAAGGAACTATATGAAAATTACTCATATCAAATCATTTACGATAAAGAAATTTTATCTCCTTGGAAATTAATCAGAAAGAATTGATAAGTTTATATTAAAATTATTTTGATTAAAAATAAAATTTAATGAAATCTTTAAATACATGGAATCTGTCAAACGATAACCTTCACAAATTATTTAAAGACAATAATGAATTCGTTTCTCTTAAAGTTAGAGGTAACACTTGGGAACCGATTACAAGATGGCTTAAATTAGATTCTAGGATATTTAAAGGTACGACAAACAAAGCTAGAATTACCTTATGTGATATTGAATCATTAGCAGAAATATATAACTATAGATCTATAAGATGGAAAGCGAAAAAATTAACGCCAATACCAACTAAATTAATTCCTAAATTTATAAAAAATACTTTACGAAAAGTACCAATAATTAAGCAACTTGCTTTTGAAATAGAAATTATATTTTATAAATATCGCGAAAAATCTCGCGATCATTTGATTTCAATAGTTATTCCAGCAAGAAATGAGGCGGGCAATAGAGAACTTTTTATAGAAGCTTTAAATAAATTCAAACAAATACCTAATAAAATAGAAATAATATTTGTAGAAGGAAACAGCGAAGATAAAACTTTTCAAATGCTTGAAAAGCTAACTAAAGATTTCTCCAGTACCTTTAAAATATCCCTTTTAAAACAAACATCTAAGGGTAAGAAAAATGCTGTTGTTGAAGGTTTTAATATTTCATCTGGTGAAACTCTAGCAATTATTGATAGTGACTTCACAGTAGATATCAATGACAGCATTAATGCAATAATGGAATCAACAAAAAATGAAAATATACTAATTAATTGCTCTCGAACAACATTTCCAATGGAAAAAGATGCTATGAGATGGGCAAACTATATCGGCAATAGGTGCTTTGCTATATTTTTATCTATATTGATAAATAAACCAATTTCTGATTCACTATGTGGGACAAAGGTTTTCTCGAGGAAGTTTTTCAAGTTGATGAAAAATAATGGTAGTTGGGAATCTAAATCAGATCCTTTTGGTGATTTTACGATAATTTTTGAAGCAGCTAATAATAATATCAAAATCTTAAATTACCCTGTCAGATATTATGCAAGGAAATCTGGAGCACCAAATATATCAAGATGGATTGATGGTATAAAACTTCTTAAGGTATGTTGGAAATATATGATTTCAGACATATAGTAAAAAAAAGAGTTTAAATTTTTCAGAATTAAATTTATAAAATTCACACAAAGGGTAATAAAATAGTTAGATTCAAGAGACGAGAAAATAATTAAATCCCTTTTATGGAATTTAAGTTTCCCTTTAAGAAAACAAAAAAAAATTCCTCTCGAGAATCTTACAATAAAGTTCTTGTAGTTAGACTTCCTTGCAACCCAATATTTCCAATAGGTCCTATATATTTAGCAGACCATATTCATAAGTGTTTCCCAAAAATAGAACAACAATTTATTGATTTAGCAATAGTACCTTCAAATAATCTTTCTAAATATTTAGAAAGAAAAATTGATCAATTCAGACCTCATATGATTATTTTTTCTTGGAGAGATATACAAATTTATGCCCCAGTTGATGGGAGAAGCGGCAACCCTTTACAGAACTCTTTTGAAGTCTTCTACTCAAATAACATTTTAAAAAAAATTAGAGGTGCCTGGGGAGGTTTAAAGTTAATAACATCCCATTATGAAGAAATAAATAGAAATACCTCATTAGTAAAGAGAGGACTCAGTAGAGCTCAAAAATACAATAAATCAGTAAAAGTGATTGTAGGGGGAGGTGCTGTCAGCGTTTTCTACGAGCAGTTGGGTAATTTATTACCAAAAGGTACAGTAATTTCTGTTGGAGAGGGTGAAAACCTTCTTGAAAAGATTATTAAAGGAGACTCTATTTTAGAAGAAAGATGTTATCTTGCTGGACAAAAACCCAGGAATAAACTCATACATGAACAGCCATCAGGAACTATTAAAACAGCTTGCAACTATAAATATATTAAATCTATTTGGAGTGAGTTCGATTGGTATATAGAGGGTGGTGATTATTATGTAGGAGTTCAAACCAAAAGAGGTTGCCCTCATAATTGTTGTTTTTGTGTTTATACAGTTGTAGAAGGCAAAAAAGTTAGAGTTAATCCCGTAAATGAGGTTATCAAAGAGATGAAGCAACTTTATGAAATGGGAGTTAGAGGTTTTTGGTTTACTGATGCTCAATTTATCCCGGCAAAGAAAAATATACAGGATGCGAAACTGCTTCTTCAAGCTATAAAAGATCAAGGTTGGAATGATATTAATTGGGCTGCATACATTAGAGCAGACAATATTGATCGCGAATTAGCTCAATTAATGGTTGACACAGGAATGAGTTATTTTGAAATAGGTATTACATCAGGATCCCAAGAGCTAGTTAGGAAAATGAGGCTTGCATATAACCTTAAAACGGTATTAGAAAATTGCAGAATGCTTGTAGATGCAGGTTTTAGAAATCATGTTTCAGTCAACTACTCATTCAATGTTTTTGATGAAACCCCAAATACAATTCAACAGACCATTGCTTATCATAGAGAGTTAGAAAATATATTTGGAAAAGGTTTAGTAGATCCAGCTATATTTTTTATAGGTTTACAACCACATACTTTTTTAGAAAAGTACGCACTAGAAAACAATATTTTAAAACCTAATTACAATCCGATGAGTATGATGCCATGGACAGCCAGAAAACTTTTATGGAACCCTGGCGCTCTGGGTAAAAAACTTGGAGAGGTATGTCTAGAAGCCTTTGATAATAAAGATGACGAATTTGGGAAAACAGTTATTAATATTTTAGAACGAGATTATGGTAAATCATCATTAGACGATTCTTTAAAAGTTCGAAAACTATCTGAAAGAAAGCTTACCGCATCAAAAGTATAAAAGTAATCTAAATTTGAATAATGGGTGATATGTTAATTATTCATCCTTTTCAATTGAACTCGAGATCCCTTTCGATTTTAAAGATTCTGAATAAAATTCAGCTGGTTCAAGATCACACACTATTACTAAACCAACACCACTATTATGAGCCTCAAGCATAATAGAAATAGCATCTTGCTCACTTAATTGCGGTACTACTTCTCTTAAAGCAATAGTGACGTACTCCATGGAATTAACCGGGTCATTATGGAGTAAAACTTTATATTTTGGCGATTTATTTTTTAACGCTGCTGTTTTTTTTTCCAGCACTGCTGCGTTATTATTCCCATTTTCTAGCTTTATAGATGACATTACATTTAGAATTTAAATTACTAGTAAATATACTAGTTATTATATATTAATTATTTGCTTCATAGCATTAATTACATTCTTTCTTGAGTTAAAAGCAGATAATCTAAAATAACCCTCTCCTGCTAACCCAAACCCACTTCCTGGCGTCCCAACCACATTAGCTTTTTCAAGTAAATAATCAAAAAAGTCCCAAGAAGTCATATTGGCTGGTACTTTGATCCAAACATATGGAGCATTATCACCTCCATACACTTTGAAACCAGCACTTCTTAGCTTATTTTGCATTATTTTTGCATTTTCCATATAAAAATCAATTAAAGAATTAATTTCTTTTTTTCCTTGCGAAGAATATACCGCTTCAGCTCCCCTCTGAACAATATAACTTACTCCATTAAATTTAGTACATTGACGCCTATTCCATAAAGGCCATAAATTAATCTTATCCCCGTTCGAATTTTGTCCCGATATATTTTTAGGTACTACTGTATAAGCACATCTAACTCCAGTAAATCCTGCATTTTTTGAAAAAGATCTAAATTCTATAGCACAATTTTTTGCTCCATCTATCTCATATATTGAATGAGGAATATCTTTATCTTGAATAAAAGCTTCATAAGCTGCATCAAAAAGAATTAAAGAATTATTTTCGTTTGCGTAGTCAACCCATTTTTTCAATTCTTTTTTAGTGATTGTTGCCCCAGTTGGATTATTTGGAAAACAAAGATAAACAATATCAACTTTATTTTTGGGAACTTCAGGTAGGAAATTATTATCTTCATTAATCGCTAAATATGATAATCCTTGATAAGTACCATTTTTTAGTGTTTCTCCCGTTCTACCAGTCATCACATTACTATCAACATAAACAGGATAAACAGGATCTGTTACGGCAATTAAATTATCATCACCAAGAATATCTAAAATATTGCTGCTATCGCACTTTGAACCATCTGAAACAAATATTTCTTCCGCTGAAATTTGACAACCTCTTGAAATAAAATCATTTAAGGAGATTTTCTCCCTAAGCCATCCATAACCTTGTTCTGGACCATAACCTTTAAATCCGTTATTTGTTCCCATTTCGTTTATAGCTTTACTCATTGCATCAATACAAGCTTTAGGTAACGGCTCCGTTACATCCCCTATTCCAAGTTTAATAACTTCCAAACCACTATTGGCTTGAGTATACTTGTTAACTCTTTTTGAAATTTCAGGGAATAGATATCCTGCTTTGAGTTTCAAATAATTTTCGTTTACTTTTACCACTTTAAAAATTAAAGGCTAAATTTATTTAACAATAATAGATCAAAGTGCTTAAGCGGGAATTAGATGTTATTATGATTATGGTTATGATTTAATTATAGAAATAGTCATAGCTATTTAATCAATTAAAAATCGATTGAAAGTCGTCCAAACTTAAATATTTAGCAAGTTAATCTGCTACTAATTATTTTAAAAAATCTAATAAGCTAACAATCAAGAAAATGTTAGTGAATAATTAAAAACTAAATTATTTACTTTTTTTCGATTCTCAAAAATTCAAAACATACTTAAATTTTTTATATGTCTCAGCAAATCATAATAGCTGAGCAGGCGCGTATTGCAGCACTACTCACAGATGATCGAGTTGATGAATTAATCGTCGCACAAGGTCAATATCAAATCGGCGATATCTTTTTAGGAACAGTTGAAAATGTTCTTCCGGGAATTGATGCTGCCTTTATAGATATTGGAGAAAGTGAAAAAAACGGTTTTATTCATGTATCAGATCTAGGTCCACTAAGATTAAAAAAAGGTGTTGTAGGAATTACTGAACTTCTTGAGCCAAAACAAAAAGTTCTTGTTCAAGTAATGAAAGAACCTACTGGAAATAAAGGACCAAGACTTACTGGCAATATCTCATTACCTGGAAAATATTTAATATTGCAGCCTCATGGACAAGGAGTCAATATTTCCAGGAAGATAAACACGGAGACTGAAAGAAGTCGTTTAAGAGCACTAGGCGTTTTAATTAAACCGCCCAGTACAGGATTATTGTTTCGAACAGAAGCTGAACAAATCAAGGAGGAATTGCTTATTGAAGATTTAGAAAATTTAATTCAGCAGTGGGATCAAGTATTAAGAATTTCAGAGACTGCTCATCCACCAAATCTCATAAATAGAGATAAAGATTTTTCATTGAAAATTTTGAGAGACTGTATCAAATCATCAACTAATAAGATTATAATTGACAACAAATCAGCACTTGAGAAAGCAAAAGACTTTTTAGTTAATAATGATCAAGATGTGGATCTAGTTTTCCATAATAATGAAGCAAATGAACATATTTTAGAAAAATATCAAATTAATAAAACAATACAAAAGGCACTTCAGCCAAGAGTAGATTTACCTTCAGGAGGATATATAATTATCGAGCCTACAGAAGCTCTAACAGTAATTGATGTTAATTCTGGTTCTTTTACAAGATCAGCCAATTCAAGACAAACTGTTTTATGGACTAACTGCGAAGCCGCTATTGAAATTTCCCGGCAAATGAAATTGAGAAATATTGGGGGGGTTTTAGTTATAGATTTTATAGATATGGAATCTCGAAGAGATCAATTTCAATTACTTGAACAGTTTACTTTAGCTATTAAAGATGATTCTGCAAGACCTCAAATAGCACAATTAACTGAATTAGGTTTAGTAGAATTAACAAGAAAAAGGCAAGGTCAAAATATATATGAATTATTTGGCCAAAAATGCAACACTTGCAATGGATTAGGTCATTTAGAAAATTTACCAAATTATCAAAATTCTAATTTAGAAACAAATCAAGCTACAAATAAATCATACAAATTAAATAATACAAAGTTTCCAGAGTTAGAACCACTGCAAGTAAGTGAAAATCAAGAAAAGATAGTAAAAAAAGAGTTACCAATCTCCAAAAATTTAAATAAAGAAGATGACTATTCTAAAAAGAAAGAAAACTCTAATGAAATAATTAATACAAATAATATAAAAGAAAAAAAAGTAATTACAGTTGACCTAAGTAATGATGAAAAACTTGTTTACAGTCAACTAGGTATTAATCCATTAGTTAAATTAGGGAAAGAATATTTAACTAATAATAATTTGGTACGTTTGGAAGATCGAAATAACAACGAAAAACAATTGGGTTTGGAGAATAATAAGAAATCAAAACATAAAGTTTCCAGTAAAAAATCAAATAAAAAAACCTCAATTTCAAATTCAATAGAGAATTTTGAAATGGATGAGTCAAAAGAAGTTGATTCCGATAATAAATTTGCCCAAAAAACAAGTGAGGAAGAGAAAATAGAAATAACCGATGGAATTGATAATTCAAGACGAAAAAGAAGAAGGTCTTCTGCAAGTATTGAATAAATTTCCAGAGATAGGAATTGACGAAGTAGGTCGTGGAGCAGTATTTGGACCTGTATTTTCAGCTGCTGTAGTTCTTAATGAAAAAAATGGATTAGCTCTCAAGAAATTGGGAGTTAAGGATAGTAAAAAATTAACTTCCAAAAAAAGAAATTTCCTTTTACCAAAAATTATTGCATTATCATCAGATTATAGTTTTGGGCAGTCTTCAGTACGAGAAATAGATCAATTAGGAATAAGATATGCGACCGAGCTTTCAATGATTAGAGCTATTAAAAAGTTAAAAGATAATCCATCTCAACTGATAATAGATGGTCCATTATCTTTAAGACTTTGGAATGGTCAACAAAGAAATATAATTTCAGGCGATTCCAAATTTACCTCGATTGCGGCTGCAAGCATTATCGCAAAAGTAACACGTGACTTTTTAATGGAAGAATTAGAAAAAAAATACCCTGGCTATTTTATATTTAAAAATAAAGGCTATGGTACTAAAGAACATTTTTCAAGTCTTAAAACAAATGGAATAACTAATCTGCATAGGAAAAGTTTCTTGACTAAATTAAAATCCATTTAATTTACACCAATGTATAAAATCTTTGATTAATTGTTGCTGAACTCTAGATTTTATTCCTAATAAAATTCCATTAAGTACTGAATGGCCCGTAGATTCCAAAATTTTCTTTGGCACAAGTTTCAAAAGAGGAGGTTGACTTACAGAGACACCAAGAAGTGCTTCACCTTCTAGTCCATTATCAGTTGCCTCCAAGTTGGCTTTTAAAATTAAATTAAAATCTTCTATTATCCCTAAACCATCTAACTTACTATCAAGCGCACTCATTTTTAAAACACCCTCTTTATTCTCAACTGCAATTGATACAACAGGATTAACATCTAATTGAAAAACCCTGAAACTTGTTACAGTATACTTATACTTACCCTCCCCTTCAGGTTCTAATTTATTGGGGTCTAGCATTGCTCCAACAACTCTTTCTTCCTCCAAAAGATACTTAGAAAGATATTCTTTATTCTTTGTTACAGAGAGCTTAAGTTTCTGTTTAGCATCAAAAGCTAAAAGCATTTTTCTATATACCCCCAATGCTTATTTGATCTCTTTTTTTCTTACATTTAATCATGCGCAAACAAGTTGCATATTTAGGCCCTGAAGGGACATACGCAGAAAAAGCAGCTCATATTTTATCAAAGCTTTCAAATTTTGAGTCACCTTTATTTGTACCATGTAACGGGCTATATTCGGTTATTAAATCGATAGCCTACAACAATTGTGATGCAGCTATAGTACCCATAGAAAACTCTATTGAAGGAGGAGTAACAACTACTTTAGACGCACTTTGGAAATTTTCTGATATTAATATCAATAAAGCAATTGTTTTACCAATAAGTCATGCATTAATAAGTGATGGAGAAATTTCAGGGATATCTGAAGTTCTTTCTCATCCACAAGCTTTAGCCCAATGTTCAGAATGGTTATCTGAGAATCTTCCGGAGGCGATAACTTTATCAACAAATTCAACTTCAGAAGCTGTAAAAATGGTAAAGGGTAGTTCATTTAGAGCAGCTATTGGATCAAAATCTCTTATTGCAATAGAAGGACTTAAAGAATTAGCATTCCCTATTAATGATGTTCCTGGGAATTGCACAAGATTTGTTCTATTGAGTAAAGAATCAATTACCGGGAAAGCTAATATTGCTAGTTTTGCATTCTCATTACTCTCAAATAATCCTGGGGCTTTGCTAGAAGCTTTAAATTATATTGCAGAATTAGGATTCAATATGAGCAAAATAGAATCGAGGCCTTCTAAAAGAGAACTCGGGGAATATATTATATTCGTTGATGTTGATATCAATCCTAATACAAATATAGATTCCTTTTGTAAATTAAAGAAAAAGTTAAAACCCTTATGTGAAAATTTAGTTGATTTTGGCTGTTATTTATCTGAAAAGATTAATTTAGAATAATTAACCTCTACATTTGAAGACTCCAAATTCCATTAACCCTTTTTTAAAAGCCCAATCCATTAACAATATTGTAGGGATTTCTCTTATGGACTTTACTATCGCTCCTGGACCAAGAGATAAAATTGCATTTGGCCTTCTCATGCCTTCAAATATTGAGTCAAACCAAGATGGATTTGTATAGTAATTCCATTTATCAGATATGACTTGACCTGAACTATTTTTACTATTAATAAGAATTGTACTAAATTCATTGATACTCATAAATTTAGGATGTGCCCATTGTTCTAGTAATTGTTTTAAGATTATTTTTTCAATTATTGATGGAGGCTGAATTTTCAAATCTCTAGAATTCCAATCAGCCAGGGCTAAGTATCCTCCAGGTCGTAAAACTCTTAACATTTGATCTGCAAATTTAGTTTTGTTTTGCATATGGGCTCCTGCCTCAACACTCCAAACTCCATCAAATGTCCCATCTTCAAATTTCAACTCCAATGCATCCATAACTTTAAATTTACATTTAGTTGTACAAAGGGTAAGTTCTGTAGCTCTTTTTACTTGAGCTGGACTAATAGTTATTCCAGTAACATTAAATCCATAATAATCTGAAAGAATTCTAGAGCTTCCACCTATTCCACAACCTACATCCAAAACCCTAGAGCCTCGGGGCAATTTATCTAGACCACTCCAACTAACTAACTCATGAACAAATTGTACTTTGGCCTCTCTAAAATCAGTATTTTGATTTGGATGATAGAAACCTAAATGTATATGTTCTCCCCACAATCTTTCTAGTAATTTATCTTGAGTCCATGAATCATAAGCTGAAGCTACCGTTCCAGAAGATTTATATTTTCTAGGATTTATTCTCCAAAGAATTAAATAGGAAAATAATAAAATTAATATTATAAGAATAGGAGATATTAGAAATGCGGGCATTTAGTTTTCTTTAGTATCAGGGAAGCTTTCTTTTAGAGCTGTTCTGGCTGCTAATTGTTTTCTAGTATGATCTAACATTTCAAACTCCCTTTGCAAACGTGTATAGGTATTCCTCTCCTCTAAAAGTCTCTGCTGTTCTTCAGCTACCGGACCTCCTAAATGAGCGCCAATCCAAAAAGATAGTTCCATAGGGTTTTCAGGCAACTTTTCAGGGAGAATTTTTTGAGAGTTGGTTAATTTACTAGTTAATTTAACTACATCATTTAATGCTTCAGTAACTGAATCTCTTAAAACATCTAAACTTTGAAGATTTTCAATATTTTCGTCAGTGATCCAACTAACCATAGCTGAGCAATAAGGTGTCGAACGTACAATTTCTAAGACTTGAAATCTTTGTTGTCCCAAGGTAACTATATTACTCCTGCCATCTTCAGCTGTTTGATGTTTAATTATTTGAGCACAACAGCCGACATTAGCCATACTCTTGGTATTAGGATCCCATTTAATTACCCCAAACATCGAGTCCGATTCAAGTACGGATTTAAGCATTATTCTGTATCTTGATTCAAATATGTGCAGCGGTAGAACTTCTTGAGGGAAAAGAACAACTTCTGGCAGAGGGAATAATGGTAATTCCCTTACTGAAAGCTCTCCCATTTAAACCTCTAACATTTAATTTAATTTTAGTAAATTTAAGTTCTATTCGGGCTTACTTATAATTTGACTTCTATGTCTACACCGCTAGGAAGATCTAACTTCATTAAAGCATCAATAGTTTTTGCAGATGGACTATAAATATCAATTATTCTTCTATGAGTTCTGGTCTCGAAATGCTCTCTCGAATCCTTATCTACATGAGGAGATCTTAAAACACAATAAATTTTTCTTTTGGTGGGTAATGGAATAGGACCTATAGCTGAAGCAGATGTAGTATCTGCTGTTTGAATTATTTTATCGCAAGACAAATCTAGCATTCTTCTATCAAATGCTTTTAATCTTATCCTAATTTTTTGTTGTGCAAGTGTAGCTGTCATAAGTTTAAATTAACCTCTTTGTAAAAGGGTTATTGAAAATCAATAACCCATTTATATTATTTAATTATTTTAGATTATCAAAGGTAAACTTCGTCAAATCAAATAAAATTATTGAATAATTTTAGAAACAACTCCAGCTCCAATAGTACGACCACCTTCCCGAATAGCGAAACGCATTCCTTGTTCAATAGCTACTGGACAAATTAACTCTCCAGTCATTTTTATCCTGTCACCTGGCATTACCATTTCCACATTGGCACCATCGTCAGATGTAAATGCAGTAATTTGACCAGTCACGTCTGTTGTTCTTATATAAAATTGAGGTCTGTAACCAGCGAAGAAAGGAGTGTGTCTTCCCCCCTCTTCTTTCTTGAGGACATAAACTTCTCCTTCAAACTTTGTATGAGGAGTAATAGAACCTTTCTTAACAAGGACCATGCCTCTCTCAATATCTTCTTTTTGCACTCCACGTAACAGAAGTCCAACATTATCTCCTGCCATACCTTCATCAAGAAGTTTACGGAACATCTCAACACCAGTAACAGTTGTAAGTCTTGTATCTCTTATACCTACTATTTCAACTTCTTCTCCAACTTTGACTTTACCTCTTTCTATTCTTCCTGTCGCGACTGTTCCTCTACCAGTAATAGAGAAAACATCTTCAATTGCCATCAAAAATGGTTTGTCTATTTCTCTTTCAGGTTCAGGGATACTGGCATCAACTGCCTTCATTAATTCTTCAATTTTAGATTCCCAAGTAGAATCTCCTTCTAAAGCTTTTAATCCTGAAACTTGAACGATGGGTATATCATCTCCTGGAAAATCGTAACTATCGAGAAGTTCTCTTATCTCCATTTCAACAAGTTCAATGATTTCTTCATCATCTACCATGTCACATTTATTCAATGCAACAACTAAAGCAGGCACTCCAACTTGTTTTGCTAAAAGAATATGCTCTTTTGTTTGAGCCATTGGACCGTCTGTTGCAGCACAAACTAAAATTGCACCATCCATTTGAGCAGCACCAGTGATCATATTTTTTACATAATCAGCATGACCCGGGCAATCAACGTGGGCATAATGTCTGCCTTCAGTTTCGTATTCAACGTGGGCAGTATTAATAGTTATGCCACGTTCTCTTTCTTCTGGAGCACCATCAATGTCTCCATAATCTTGAGCTTGTGCTTGACCTTTTTTAGCTAGAACATTTGTAATAGCAGCAGTCAGGGTTGTTTTTCCATGATCAACATGGCCGATAGTACCTATGTTGACATGTGGTTTGTTCCTTTCGAACTTCTCGCGAGCCATTTGAATTAAAGAATCGAGGGTTAAAGAGTGTTTAGTTTAGAGATCAGGAGTTGCCCTGATTCTTGGAAATGATAGCTTCAGCAACATTACGAGGAACTTCCTCATAATTTGCGAACTCCATTGAGAATATACCCCGACCTTGAGTCATTGATCGGAGTTGAGTGGCATAACCGAACATTTCGGCTAAGGGCACTTTGGCCTGTACTTTAGACAATCCATCATCGACAGATTGTCCTTCGACTTGACCTCTCCTTGAAGAGAGATCTCCAATTACAGATCCAAGAAAATCATCAGGACTTTCGACCTCGACTTTCATCATAGGCTCTAACAGGACAGGATTGCATTTTTTAACCCCATCTTTAAAAGCCATTGAACCTGCAATTTTGAAGGCCATTTCAGATGAGTCTACATCGTGGAACGAACCATCGACTAGTGTTACTTTTACATCAATCAGCGGATAACCGGCAAGAACCCCTGATTCACAGGTTTCTTTCATTCCATTTGAGGCTGGTCCAATGTATTCTTTTGGAACTGTTCCACCCACAATTTTATTAACAAATTCAAAACCTTTACCAACTTCAGCAGGCTCCATTTCAATAACTACATGTCCATATTGCCCTTTACCTCCCGTTTGTCTTGCATATTTACCTTCACCCTTAGAACTTGATCTAATTGTTTCTCTATATGAAACTTGAGGGGCACCAATATTTGCCTCAACTTTAAACTCTCTCAACATCCTATCTACAAGTATTTCTAAATGCAATTCCCCCATACCAGCTATAACTGTCTGGTTCGTCTCTTGATCAGTACTTACCCTAAAGGTTGGGTCTTCTTCAGATAAGGCTTGTAAAGCCTTAGACAGTTTCTCCATATCGCCTTTAGTTTTTGGTTCTACAGCAACTGATATAACAGGTTCGGGGATAAATAAAGTTTCTAAAACTATTGGGTCATCGGTATTACATAAAGTGTCCCCTGTTGTTGTATTCTTCAAGCCCAAAACAGCACCTAAATCTCCCGCTCTTAATTCATCAACTTCTTCCCTTTCATCAGCTTTTAAGATAACTAATCTTGAAATTCTCTCTTTTGCATCCTTAGTAGAATTCATAACATAACTTCCTTTAGAAAGCACTCCAGAATACATTCTTACAAAAGTTAGTTTTCCATAAGGATCTGACATCACTTTGAAAGCTAGTGCACTAAAAGGAGCATTATCATCGGAAGGCCTCACATCTTCTTTACCATTTGGCAAAACACCTTGAATTGGTTTCACGTCAATTGGAGCTGGTAAATAATCAACTACTGCATCTAGTACTAATTGAACCCCTTTATTTTTAAACGCTGATCCACATAAAACAGGAACTAAACCATGATTGAGAACTCCATCTCTAATCCCTTTTTTTAATTGATCTTCAGTTAATTCTCCCTTATCCAGAAATATTTCAATTAGTTCTTCATCATTTTCTGCGACACTTTCCATTAATTTGCTTCTCCATTGCGATGCTTCATCTTTCATGTCATCTGGTATTGGAGCTTCTTCAATATCAGTTCCTAAATCATTTTTATATAAATAAGCCTTATTACTTACTAAATCGATAATTCCTGAAAGATCACCTTCAGCTCCTATTGGAAGTTGAATAGGAAAAGCATTTGCTTTGAGACGATCTTTAATTTGTTGATTAACTTTTAAAAAATCTGCTCCTGTTCTATCCATCTTATTGACGAAAACCATTCTTGGAACAGAGTATCTATCGGCTTGTCTCCAAACAGTCTCAGACTGTGGCTGAACTCCTCCTACCGCACAAAATACAGCTATAACTCCATCTAAAACTCTCATTGATCTTTCAACTTCAATTGTAAAATCAACGTGGCCAGGAGTATCAATAATATTAATTCTATGATCTTGCCAACTTGTAGAAATAGCAGCAGCTGTGATAGTAATTCCTCTCTCCCTTTCTTGGGCCATCCAATCTGTTACTGCAGCACCATCATGTACTTCTCCGATTTTGTGAACAACTCCTGAATAAAAAAGGATTCTTTCAGTAGTAGTTGTTTTACCAGCGTCAATATGAGCGGCTATACCTATATTCCTTACTCGTTCAAGGGGAAAGTCGCGTGCCAAGGTTAAAACTCCAAATAAAATGAATTGCTAAATAGCTTTAGTTTATTTAATCAAATAAACTTTCGTTTAATAATAAACTAAATAAGGACCATTTTGGGTCGAAATTAGTATCTGTAGTGAGCAAAAGCCTTATTGGCTTCTGCCATTTTATGAGTATCTTCTCTCTTCTTAACTGCGCTGCCAGTTTCATTAGCTGCATCCATTAATTCACCCGCTAATTTTTGTGACATACTCTTTCCATTTCTTCCTCTTGAAAAAGTAACAAGCCATCTTAGTGCCATAGCAGTTCCTCTTTCTTGACGAACTTCCATAGGAACTTGATAAGTAGCACCTCCAACTCTTCTAGCTCTAACTTCTACTAAAGGGGTTGCATTCTTTACTGCAGTTTCAAATAACTCAACAGCATTTCCACCCGTTCTCTCACTAATTAAAGAGAAAGCATCTGATAATATTTTTTGTGCAGTAGATTTTTTACCATGTTTCATCAATCTAGAAATCATCATTGAGGCAAGACGACTATTAAATTGGGGATCTGGTAAAACCGGTCTTTTTACTGCTGCATTACGACGTGACATTTAAAAAAAATAATAGATGTTGAAAAAATTAATCATTTTTAGGAGCTTTTGCTCCGTATTTAGACCTGGATTGACGTCTATCTTTGACTCCAGCAGTATCTAAAGTTCCTCTTATTATATGATATCTCACTCCTGGCAAATCTTTAACTCTTCCTCCCCTCAGCAAGACTACGGAGTGTTCCTGAAGGTTATGTCCAATTCCTGGAATATATGCGGTAACTTCAAATCCTGAAGTTAATCTAACTCTGGCAACTTTTCTTAAGGCAGAATTAGGTTTCTTAGGAGTAGATGTATAAACTCTTGTACAGACTCCTCTTCTCTCTGGGCAAGATTTCAGTGCAGGAGATTTTGTTTTTCTTGTCAGACGTTTTCTTTCTGATCCAATTAATTGGGAAATGGTCGGCATCTATATTTATAAATAAAATACATATCAAAATATCATAACCTTTTACGAGTCATAACTAAAGTATTTTTGATTTTTTTAATTTTAAATGAAATTTAAATTTGTTTAGTAATTCTTCATTATTTTTTGCTTTGTATTTTGATATTGATTTTTATAATAGTAATAAATAAAATTTCTTATATAGTTAAATAATCTATGCGAGAGAGTATCAAAAGACCTAACGAGCCATATCAAGATAGTTATTCTCCTAATGGAATTATTGGAGAGAAAGATGCTTGTGGTGTAGGCTTCATTGCAAATATTGATGGCAAAGAAAGTAATTGGATACTTAAGCAATCTTTAAAAGGGCTTAATTGTATGGAGCATAGGGGAGGATGTGGAGGAGATAGTGATTCCGGTGATGGAGCAGGGATTTTGTGTTCAATTCCATGGACTTTTTTAGAAAGAGAATTTAATTTGAATACTAAAACCTTAAATAAACGGGGTTTAGGGATGATTTTCATGCCAAATAATGAATTAAAAGTTAAAGAATCAAGACTTATATGTGATGAAGAAGCAAAAAAATTAAATTTCAAAGAAACTTTTTGGAGAAATGTACCGGTAAAAAATGAAAGATTAGGATTTTTAGCAAAAGCAAACGTACCATTTATAAGTCAATGGGTCGTTTGTATCGAAGAAAATGATATTAGAGATATTGAAATGCTCTTATTTCAATTAAGAAAAAGAATCGAGAAAAGGATAAGAAATAGTACAAAAAATGCCGTTGGGGAATGTGAATTCTATTTCGCATCACTGAGTTCCAAAACAGTTGTTTACAAAGGCATGGTTAGATCTGAAGTTTTATCAGAATTTTACGAAGACTTAAAGAAAGAGGATTTTAAAGTTTCTTTCTCTGTTTACCATCGAAGATTTAGCACAAATACCTTACCAAAATGGCCACTTGCCCAGCCTATGAGATTTCTAGGTCATAATGGAGAAATCAATACCCTTTTAGGCAACATTAATTGGGCGAAAGCATCGGAAAAACATATCGATGAGTTTTGGGGAGAGCTGTCTCATGATATTAAGCCAATAGTAGATATAAAAAAAAGTGATTCATCAAATCTTGACGCAACTCTAGAAATTAATATTCGTTCAGGCAAACCAATAACTGATTCTTTATTGAAACTTGTTCCAGAAGCATTTCGAGATCAACCAGAACTTGAACACAGAGAAGATATTAAATCTTTTTATCAATATTCCGCTTCACTCCAAGAAGCTTGGGACGGTCCTGCTTTATTAGTATTTGCAGATGGAAATTTTGTTGGAGCGACACTTGATAGAAATGGTTTAAGACCTGCAAGATATTCAATTACAAATGACGGGTTTGTGATAATGGGTTCAGAGACAGGTGTAGTAGATATTGAAGAAAACAGAATTATTGAAAAAGGACGTTTAGGGCCAGGACAAATGCTTGCAGTAGACTTTTCTCAGAACAAAATTTTAAGAAACTGGGAAGTTAAATCAGAAGCTGCAAAAAGAAAAGACTATAAAAATCTACTTCAAAAAAGAATCGTAAAACTCAAAAAAAATGAATGGTCTAATAAAATTAATTTAAAAGATATTGAATTACTTCAACAGCAAACTGCTTTTGGTTTTTCCTCAGAAGATAATGACCTCATTCTTGATTCAATGGCTTCTCTTGCTAAAGAACCAACATATTGTATGGGTGACGATATACCGTTAGCAGTGCTCTCTTCAAAGCCTCACATTTTATACGACTATTTTAAACAAAGATTTGCGCAAGTTACCAATCCTCCAATAGATCCTTTAAGAGAAAAATTAGTAATGAGTTTAGAGATGCATTTAGGTGAAAGATGCTCTCCCTTCGAACATAATGATATTAGGCCTTTTATTCATTTGAAGAGTCCAATTATTAATGAACAAGAATTAATTTCATTAAAAGAATCAGAAATTAAATCAAAAACTATTTCAAGTTTATTTAATATTGAGGAAGGAATAAAAGGATTTGAAACAAAATTAGATGATATTTGTAAAGTAAGCGAGAAAGCAATAAATGAAGGCTGCTCTTTAATAATCGTTTCTGACAGAGGAGTTAGTTCGAAACAAAGTTTTATTCCCCCTTTATTAGCTGTAGGTGCAATTCATCATTATCTTCTTAAAAAAGAAATAAGATTAAAAGCTTCATTAATTATTGAAACTGGTCAATGTTGGAGCACACATCACTTAGCATGTTTAATTGGTTATGGAGCAAGCGCTGTATGCCCTTGGTTAACACTTGAATCTGGAAGACATTGGCTACAACATCCAAAAACTCAAAAACTTATAGATAGTAAAAAAATCAATCCACTATCAATAAATGACGTTCAGGAAAATATTAAAAAAGCTTTAGAAGATGGATTAAGAAAAATACTTTCAAAAATAGGTATATCCCTTTTATCTAGTTACCATGGTGCTCAAATATTTGAAGCTGTAGGTATTGGTTCTGACTTAATAAAAATAGCTTTTGATGGAACAACAAGTCGAATTGCAGGGATCACGCTTAAAGAACTTGCGAATGAATCACTATTAATTCATACCAAAGCCTTTCCAGAAATAGATTTAAAAAAATTAGAGTTTCTAGGATTTGTTCAATTTAGAAATAATGGGGAATATCATTCTAATAATCCTGAAATGTCAAAGGTTTTACATTCCGCTCTAAAGCAAGGACCAGGCTACGATCATTTTGAAACTTATAAAACACTTATTCGAAATAGGCCAATTACCTCATTAAGAGATTTACTTTCAATTAACTCCACAAGAAAAAGTATCCCCATAGATAAAGTTGAAAGTGTTGAATCAATATGTAAAAGGTTTTGTACCGGAGGTATGAGCTTAGGAGCATTATCAAGAGAAGCTCATGAAGTATTAGCTGTTGCAATGAACAGAATTGGCGGTAAAAGTAATAGCGGGGAAGGTGGCGAAGACCCTGCTCGTTTTAATGTATTAAATGATATTGATGACAATACTCAATCGGCAATATTACCATCTATAAAAGGGCTAGAAAATGGAGACACTGCTTGCTCAGCTATTAAACAAATAGCCTCTGGAAGATTTGGGGTTACTCCAGAATATCTAAGAAGTGGGAAGCAACTTGAAATAAAAATGGCTCAAGGTGCTAAACCAGGCGAAGGTGGCCAATTACCAGGACCAAAAGTCGATTCATATATTGCAAAGCTTAGAAACAGTAAACCAGGAGTAGCCTTAATATCTCCTCCCCCACATCATGATATTTATTCTATTGAAGACTTAGCTCAGTTAATTCATGACTTGCACCAAGTACATCCAAAGGCGAAGGTAAGTGTAAAACTTGTTTCTGAAATTGGTATTGGTACTATCGCTGCTGGAGTTAGCAAAGCGAATGCTGATGTAATACAAATTTCTGGACATGATGGAGGTACTGGAGCTTCACCTCTAAGTTCTATTAAACATGCTGGCTTACCTTGGGAATTAGGTGTTGCAGAAGTCCATAAATCACTAATGGAAAATAATCTTAGAGGGAGAGTCCTTTTGAGAACTGATGGGGGACTAAAGACAGGATGGGATGTTGTAATCGCAGCTCTTTTAGGTGCGGAAGAATTTGGCTTTGGTTCAGTAGCAATGATTGCTGAAGGCTGCATAATGGCGCGTGTTTGTCATACAAATAAATGTCCTGTGGGTGTAGCTACTCAAAAAGAAGAATTAAGAAAAAGGTTTAAAGGTTTACCTGAAAATGTAGTAAACTTTTTCTTATATATTGCTGAAGAAATAAGACAAATAATGAGTAGTATTGGTGTCTCTAATATGGAGGAATTGATTGGGAATCAGGAATTTCTTACAGCAAGAGATATTAATCTTCCAAAAACTGCAAATATTGATCTTAGTTCTCTAATTAACAAAGAAGCTCAACATATAGATAGGTCATGGTTAAAGCATTCTAAGACTGCGCATACTAATGGATATGTATTGGAGGATAAATTTTTGTCTGATAATGAATTCATGAATTCTATTAAGAATCATGGGAACTTAATTAAAGAAATAGAAATCAGGAACACTGACAGAAGTGTATGTGCAAAAATATCAGGAGAAATTGCAGCACTTTATGGAAATAATGGATTTAATGGTGAACTAAATCTGAATTTCAAAGGGTGCGCAGGACAGAGTTTTGGTGCTTTTTTATTAAAAGGTATGCATATCCAATTAATTGGAGAAGCTAATGATTATGTTTGCAAAGGAATGAATGGTGGTGTACTTACTATTGTTCCTCCACGAGTAGATGAGAAATCTTCAGAGCAAGTAATATTGGGTAATACATGTCTTTATGGAGCAACAGGTGGCAAGTTATTTGCTTTAGGTAAATCCGGAGAAAGATTTGCCGTTAGAAATAGTGGAGCCACTGCCGTCACAGAGGGTTCTGGAGACCATTGTTGTGAATATATGACTGGTGGCAAGATAGTAATTTTAGGTTCAACAGGAAGAAATATTGGAGCTGGAATGACTGGTGGAATAGCTTTTATACTTGACGAAAATAATGATTTAGAAAATAAAGTTAATAAGGAAATAGTCAATATCCATAAAATATCTAACCTAAAGCAGGAAGAAATTTTATTAGGAATTCTCAGTGAATATCAAGAAAAAACAAAGAGTCTAAAAGCATCCAAAATAATCAATAATTGGTCTAATTTTAGAGGAACTTTTAAAATAGTTGTTCCTCCTAGTGAAGAAGAAATGCTTGGTTTATAAAGTTAATGTATGCCTATTTTTATTAAGACTGAACTTATAAAAAAAAAATACTTAATTCAAAAAAATATAAGAAAAAAATTTATCAATGAACATATCAAATGGATAGAAAGTTTAAGGAGAAAAGGGATAAATATCAAAAGCGGGTTTTTAGTTGATGAATTAAAACAATCAGGAGCTGGCGGGTTACTAATTCTTGAAATTGGAACTTATAAAGAGGCGCTAGAAATTATAAAAACCGATCCGATGATAAAAAATAATGTAGTTGAATGGCAATTAAATGAATGGATCAATATAAATTAATAAAGAGTTTAATTATCTTGGAAACTTTTTCATGAGTTTCTGAATCTCTTCAGCATGATAACTACTACGAGTTAAAGGAGAACTAACAACTTGCATAAAACCTAATTCATTTTCTCCAAATAATTTAAAATAATTAAATTTCGAAGGGGTAACAAATCTTTGGACCTGTAAATGTTTTGGACCTGGAGATAAGTATTGTCCAATAGTAACTATATCTACATCATTTTTTCTTAAATCCATTAGAAGATTTAAAACTTCATCATCCTTTTCTCCTAATCCCAACATAAAGCCAGATTTTGTATAAACACTTGGAAAATATTCTCTCGTTCTTTTAAGTAATTCTAAAGTTCTTTGATAATTTCCTTGTGGTCTTACTTTCCTATACAAATCTTGGACAGTTTCAATATTATGATTTAAAACATTTGGTTTAGAATCTAAAATCTTTTCAAGTGCTGACCACTTACCACATAAATCTGGAATTAATAATTCAATAGTTGTTTCAGGAGATTTTTTTCTAACTTCCGAAACACATTTATAAAACTGCGAAGCTCCACCATCTCCTAGATCATCCCTATTAACAGAGGTAATCACAACATGTTTAAGTTTCATTCTAAAAACAGCCTCTGCCAAACGATCAGGTTCTGTTGGGTCTAAATCTCTCTTGGATCTATCAAAATCAATATCACAATATGGACATGCTCTAGTACAACCTGGACCCATAATTAAAAAAGTTGCAGTCCCACTAGCAAAACATTCTCCAATATTAGGACAGCTTGCTTCTTGACATACAGTATTTAATTTTAAATCACTCAACAAATTTGCAGTATTACCTATTCTCTCAACTTGAGGTGCTTTTACTCTTAACCAGTCAGGCTTCGTAACTGCATTGTCAGAAGTATTAGTCAAACTAATTTATTCAATCCAATCATCCCTAATTTTAATCAAAATTATGTAACTTTACTATTTTTATTTACTTCACTAAGGAAATTAAATTACTAATTAAATCTAAAAGTAATTTAAATATTACTTATATAGTAATTTAGAATTTTTTTAATATTTTCCCGCAAAAACTAATAATATAATAAACTAACCGTTCTAATAACATTAATTATGACAATATCAAGAACGTTATTTTTAGTACAGTTTTAAAACAGTGTCATGCCCTGATAAATAATTAATTAGGTTGATAATATTACAATATAATGTTCTAAAAAGTGTTTTTTTCACTTGTATTTGATACAGTTAAAACTATATGTATTAAAACATTGGCTTTTAAATTTAAAAGAAAACGTTTTCTTTTATCTGAAAAAAATAAAAAATGTAAATCTATCGGATATGCAAGGGCTATCGATAGTGAATTTGATTATTTAAAAGAACAAATAAATTGCCTAAAAAATGAGGGTTGCAGTTTAATATTTTCTGAAATCATAAATTTAGATGAAGAAATAAAACCCGAACTTATAAAAGCTTTTAATTATTTGTCAAAAGGAGATGAATTAGTCGTTACGAAACTAGATCGAGCATTTTCTAATAGAAATGAATGTATAAAAACAATTCATAAACTCTTGAATAATGATATAAAGTTGAGGACTTTATCTGGTTTTTTATCTCCCAAACATTCATCAGAGATATCTTTGTCAGTCTTTAATATTTTATATGAGTTAGATAATTTAGATAATGAATCCTTGGGAGAGAGGAAAAAAGAACTTATTTTGCAAAGAAGATTAAATGGAAATAATTTAGGTGGCAGACCGAAAATTAGTCCTTTAAAAGAATCACTAGTGATGAGATTACGTAATGAAGGTTGCTCATATAGATCAATTAGAACTCAAACGGGAATTGCTTTATCAACAATTAGAAGAATAATTTTAGATGGTGAAGCTAGCTAATATGAATAAAAAAGATCTTGAATACCTGATTAAAGAAAACCTTAAAGATACTGCATTGCGTATTCACGAATTAGATAATAAAGATAGAAATAGTTTAATAGCTGAATACAAAGAATGGATTCTGAATGACTTGAATTTTGATGAGGTTATGATGTTACCCTACGAAGCCTATACAAATAAATTAGATAGGGATTTCTTAGATGATTTAAATTAATATTAAACAAAATTATTATTATATTTGAAAACAGCCTTTGCTATTTCGGGAAATAAAGTCTCATCCTTAACGTATTTTTCTCCATTACCAAAAACAACTAATAAAGTTTGTAATGAGTCATTATTAACCCACCAAGCTGCATCATGTCTCGCTCGTGACATCAGACCTGCTTTACTCCAGAAATTTATATTCTCTGGTAATCCCTCTCCTAAAAAACCATATACTTGGTTAAGAGGATCCTTATTAAGAACATTCTTATTTAAATTTCTTTTTAAAAAACTTCTTAAATTTAAATTATCTGTTTGATAATCAAGTTTTATCATTATCTCCTCCAAAATCCTCGCAGCTGATTCGGTTGTCATCATATTTCTATTTTTGTTTTCAGTTCCATAAAATTCTTTTTCTCGACCAAATGGTCCATCTTCCCATGTTTTTTGGCAACAATTTATTTCATTTAATTCATTCCAATTAAGCTCTTTTAACCAGTCATTAATTATTGACCTTTGATATTTCCAATTCTCCCAAGTATTCCCTTCTATACAGGGACCACTTGTAGTCCCAGTGATTAAATCAATTAAAAAACTTGTAGCATCATTACTAGAGAAAAAAAGCATTTTATATGCTGCATCACTTATTTCTTGGCTTAATAATATTTTTTTTGTTTTAATCCATGAGTATGCAGCAAGCCCATAAACTAGCTTTACGATACTTGCAGGATAAATTAGTTTTTTATTATTAATTCCAAATCCAAATCCTTTATGTATATGATTTTTTTCATTTTTATAATTGATCCAAGTTATTGCGATATCATTCTTTAAATTTTCTCTATTTTTAGAACAAACTCTGTCTAAAATATCGTTTAGGGCTAAACCCATTTCTTCTTGTAAATAATAAAAAGACATTTTATGAAAGAACATATAGACCCTCTCTCACTATTTAAGCAAACTAATTTTTCAAACACTATTTGGTGGAAAGTAAAAATTAATATTTCTGGATATCAAAATGAAAGTAAGACTAATTTAGTGACAGAAATATTAAAAAATAGAATTTTTAGACTAATTTATCCAAATTTTTATCAAAGTAAAAAAATATTATCGAGAATTTTAGTTCAATTTTATGAAGATGGCTATATCTGCTGGATTGATTTGCAAAATTTATCAATTGAAAAATTTAATTCTAAAAACAGTTTTGTCGAAATTGATGAAGCATCTATACAAAAAAAAATTCCATTGATACTTAATTGGATAAAAGATAAATCTAAATTAAAAAATCAATATCTTTGGGGTGGTACATTAGGACCAAATTTTGACTGTTCTGGCTTAATTCAAACGGCTTTTTTACATCATGAAATTTACATACCTAGAGATTCATATCAAATAAAAAGTTTTTGTAGGCATCTTTTCAATTTCAAAGAAAATAATAAATCAATTAAAAAAGGAGATATTTTATTTTTTGGAAACAACAATAAATGCGATCATGTTGGAATTTATAAAGGAGATGGACTTTATTATCATAGTTCCGGTAAAGATTACGGAAGAAATGGTATAGGAGTAGACACTTTAAAAAATACTAAAGATAAAATTTCTCTACATTATCAATCAAAGCTTATTTCTGCAGGAAGAATCAATAGATCATACAGATGGAATAAATCTATCAGATAACATTTTATTTAAAAACTGACTATTGAGAATATGATTTAGTTAAATAATGAAATCAACCAGTAGTCCAAATATTTTTAACAATTGGCATTATGGAATCTAGATGGAGAGTTCCTACAAGAAGCCATGCAAAAACAGCTCCACCACAACCACCTAACCAAAAACCGCTTGTAAAATCGGCCCAGCCTGTTCTAGTAAACAAGTCTGAAGGAGGATTATATACAGTGGCGTCTGGAGGCTGAACATTAGGAGCTTTTCCAGGAGCATTATAAAGAACCAAAAGCCCTGTTAATATGTGAACAGCACCTATTGTTGCAAGAAGCCCTGCTGTTAATGCAAAATCAGAATTTCTTAACGGACCAGTCATAGAAAAAGGACCATATAAGAGATATCCAAATGCTGCTCCAGTTTCTAAACCTCTAAAATTTGGAGAAATCCCTTCTCTATAAAAAGGCAAATTATTTATTAATGCCTTTGTAAAGTAACCACTATTAACAGGTGTTTCAAGATTTCCAACACATGGATCTGAAACTGGTTTAACAGCCCATTGATTTGCAATACCAATGTCATTTGGCTGAACAGAATTATCTATATATTTTTCATCAAATTTAATAGAACTTGTTGATTCTGAGAATGATTTTTGAAAGTCGCTCATTTTTAATAAAAGTGTAATTTGAATTTATTTAATCAGTAGCTGTAATCAATCTTCCAATTAATACAAGAAATACTGCTGGGGTTACTAGACAAATCAATGGGACAAAGATTGATGGTAGGAACGTCGAAAAATCAGATGGCATAATCTATTAAAGATCTTTGAACACTTTAGTATTTAAAGGGCAAATAGTGTTACTTTTATTACTGGATGATATAAAAATTATTAACTTTATATATGCTCAATTTTCTCTCAATAGTTTTCATCATTTTAATAATATTTTTTATAGTTATTTTCAAGAGAAAATATATATTTAATACCTTTAATAAAAAGAAATTATATCCAATGAAAGAAAAACATAATAAAAATAATAATATGACTTCTTCAACAAAAAAATATACTCATTATCAAGATAGTTCTAATAAGTACTCAGAGTTTTATAAAAGAAAACTAAGAGAAAAAATGAATAACCTTTTTAATGGTTCAGCAGAAGATAAATTGAAGGCCTTAAATTTAGCAGAGGAATTAGCCGATAAATCTACATTACCCATACTCAGACGAGGTTTAAAAGATATAAATCCACAAATAGTGGAACTTTCAGCTTCACTTATAGCAAAATTCAAATAAAAAATTCAGTTATTCTTTTTAGTTTGAATTTTTCTAATCCTGTAAATTGGTCTGTTTTGACTTTCATGATAAGTTCTCATTAAAAGTTCGCTTAATAAGCCAAAACTAAATAATTGAACTCCTGCGATTCCTAGTATTAAAGCAAACATAAGCAAAGGTCGATTACCTATATCTTCACCTAGAATTTTTATAATAAATAAGTAAGATGTCATTCCAAGACTAATTAAAATACTTATAATCCCAACGAAACCGAATCCATACATTGGTCTTGTTAAAAATTTAGTCATAAACCAAACTGTAAACAAATCCATTAAAACCCTAAAAGTTCTATCAATACCATATTTACTAGAACCGTATTTTCGACTTCGATGATTAACTTTAATTTCTTTAATTTTAGCTCCTTCAATTTTTGCTAATACAGGTAAAAACCTATGAAGTTCGCCATATAGTTTTATATCATCTAATATCTCTTTTTTAAAAGCTTTTAGTGAACAGCCATAATCATGCAACTTTAAACCTGTAACATTGGCTATTAACTTATTTGCAATTGTTGATGGTATACGTCTATTTATTAATTTATCTTTTCGATCGTATCTCCATCCGCAAATTAAATCATAGCCATTATTTATATGTGAAATTAATTTCGGGATATCATTTGGATCATTTTGCAAGTCTCCATCTAAGGTAATTATCACTTCTCCATTAGAATTATCAAAACCTGCTGCCATTGCTGCTGTTTGTCCGTAATTCGTTCGAAGTGAAATAACTGATAATTCCTTAATCTTGATAGTTAATTCATCTAATACATTTGAAGTTGTATCTTGAGATCCATCATTTACGACTACTATTTCAAAATTTAATTTATTAAAAAGCATCACATTTAAAACTTCATCTAATAAATATCCAATACTCTCGCTTTCATTAAAAACAGGGATAATAATAGAAATTAACTGATTAGTATTTGTCATATAAGTATCGATTAATAATCTTCTAATTTTAACTTAAATTAGAACAAT